>JAOUPW010000427.1 GCA_029879665.1 Rhodospirillales bacterium
AAACGCCCCCGCCTCGAACGAACCCGTGGGCGACAAGGTCACATGACCAAGATCGGCCGGCGCGATCGGCGCCGGAATGGGGTTGCACTGCACGCCGCCAACGGCGACGGCGACAGAACCGGGGGCGGTGTCATCCATGATGGTTCGCTTTCATGGCTTCTAATAATATTCCCTGTCGTTGCGGTATGTATGTAATTGCGCCCGCTGCCGTACTGGTCTTTACCCCTTTGTTGGCCCAGGGTTCATGCGGCCTTACCGGCTCGTTTAGTAAGTCCGCATAGACGCCCGGCGTCAAGCATCCCGACCCAGGTCACGACGTGGCCCATGCAGAGCTTTTCCAGCTCAGGGGAAAACCGGTGCTTATCGGCGCGGACATGGACCGGAACGGCAAGTTCTTCAATGCCTGTTCCAGAGCAGTCTTGCTCCAGACCCGGCCGGTTCAGGCCAGGCCGGTATAGGCCAGGGAGGTGTAAAACTTTCCGTCGCCCTTTCAATCGGCCCATGGACGACGAAAACACGCCCCTCTTTCAACCCATTGGTGAATGGTCTTTATCGCCTCGTTTAGGGGATTCGGTCTTTTCAGAGAAAGATAAATTATTTCAGCCTGTTAACGACATGGTCCAAAGGACGGGCATGGAGCGTTGTTTTGATTGGAATAACTTAAATTACAAATATTCAAAAAGAATATAGCGAAGGTTGTAATCGCGAGTGTAATGATTCTTTACAATAATCGTCTTCTTACCCAAATATTTAATTTAATGATTTGAATATAAACAAGATTCTTTTTGGCACATTTCTTGCTTTTATTTCACTTGAACCATAAAGGGTTAGTCACTTATGGCCAGCGCCCCTTGGCGGATTATGAACGGAAGGCATTCTGCAGAGCGAACATCGTGTCCCCGATTGGGTTAAGTCCGAAGCATCGAAACCCCAAGAACACTCAAGTGATGCAATATATGCTGTACAAATTGCCAATGAAATAACAATATATGGACACAATAGGGTGTATAGGACCGCCAATCAAATTTCAGGTGACGGCTTAAATGGCGACGAAGCGGTCACGATACGCAAAAAAGGAAAATCCAGTTCGATAATGACCATAACCTGGATTTGCGCCCGTTGTGCACGGACCTGACATAAGTGAAAGGCCCACTGCACTTTTGATTTGAGGGATTGGGTCTGGACTAAGAATGAGCCAGCCAGAGGAAACGGATCAGCTCCCGAACGGAACCCCTAATCGGTGTTCGTGGATGTCGGCGCTTGGTTTTTGGGTTTTTCTTTCGGTCGCGGGTTGGGCGGTGGTCGTGGGTGTCGTTTACATTCTGACAGCGAACACATCCCAGATTGCAGACGATACGAAGGGCCTCCAGGAAATTGCCCCTGCCGCCGGGCCTCAATCAACGCAACCGAAACCGTAAACCCGGGCATTTCTCCGCCCCCAGAGCGTTCCCGGGCAGGGCGCCTGCCGCCTTGCGGCTAGCGGGGCTTGCCGTTAGGAATATTCATCTGTTCTTTATGGAGAAATGGCAACCTGCCGGTTCACCTGGGGAGAGGAACCTTTGCACAAGCACGCATCGCTTTCGAAAGAGGCCGTCGGCGGCGGCGCGCGCGCTTGGCCTGCGGCGGCGGGTGTGCCCCTAATCGCCCATGTGATCGACCGGCTGGATTTCGGTGGGATGGAAAACGGCTTGATCAATCTGATCAACGGAACCCCGCCGGAGCGTTTCCGCCATGCGGTGATCTGCCTGCGCCAAAGCGCCCGATTCCGGGAACGCATCCGAGGCGATGACGTTTCCGTTTTCGATCTCGGCAAACGGCCGGGGAAGGATGTGGGAATCTATCTCAAGGTATGGCGCCAACTGCGCGCCTTGCGCCCGGCAATCGTTCATACCCGAAACCTGCCCGCCATCGACATGGCGGTGCCGGCCTTTCTCGCCGGTGTTCCCTGCAGGGTCCACGGGGAACATGGCCGGGACGTGCTGGAAATCGACGGCCGCAACCGCAAATACAATCTCATGCGCCGGGCGGTTTCTCCGTTCGTCGATCATTACGTTGCCGTTTCCCGGGATATCGAACGCTGGCTCGGCGCGACAATCGGCATTCCGGAAAAAAAGATCGCGCAGATCCACAACGGCGTCGACACCGGCCTTTTTCATCCCGCCGCCGGGGGCCGCGCGCCCCTGCCCGGCGCCAAATTTTCGGACACCGGCAGCGTGATCGTCGGTACCGTCGGACGCATGGAGACGGTCAAGGACCAATTGACCCTGGTTCGGGCCTTCATCGGCCTGGTCGCGGCGCGCCCCGACCTGAAAGACAAGCTGCGGCTGGTTCTGGCGGGAGACGGCAGCCTGCTGCCCGAGGCCCGGCGCCTTCTTGGGGAAGCCGGACTTTCAGATCACGCCTGGCTGCCCGGTTTTGTCGATGATATTCCGGCCGTCATGCGCGGCCTCGACATTTTCGTCCTGCCCTCCCTCAACGAGGGAATTTCCAACACCATCCTGGAAGCGATGGCCAGCGGCCTGCCGGTGATCGCCACCGCCGTCGGCGGCAACGAAGAGTTGCTGATCGAGGGGGAAACGGGCCTGCTGGTTCCGTCCGGTACCCCTGTTCCCATGGCCGACGCCATCGCCCGCTATCTCGACGATCCCGGCCTGACGGCCCGGCACGGCCGGGCGGGACGGGAACGGGTGGAGCGGGAATTCAGCCTGACGGTCATGGTGGCGGAATACCTTGCGCTTTATGACCGGGTCCTTAGCGCAAAGGGAAAAGCCCGGGCGGCGCCATGAAGATTCTGACCTTCAGCACCCTTTATCCCAACGCGGTCCGGCCGACCCACGGCGTCTTTGTTGAAAACCGGCTCCGGCACCTGGTCGAGGACGGTGAGGTCACCAGCCGGGTGGTGGCGCCGGTGCCGTGGTTTCCGTTCCGCTCGTCCCGGTTCGGGGTTTATGGAGACTTCGCACGGGTGCCGGCGGAGGAAGTGCGC
>JAOUPW010000428.1 GCA_029879665.1 Rhodospirillales bacterium
GCTGTCGATCAGGGGTTTGCCGCCCCGTTTCTGGGAGCATGCAAATTCCATCGCCATCTCGTTGGCATCATCGCAGACCCCGACCGCGTTGGCCGCCAGTTCCAGGTCGCCGAACAAATCGCCGCCCGTGGTGTCGCCGCCGCCGGCTTTGACCGAACCGGTGCCGACATCGCCAATGACATTGGCATGGGGCACGCGGGCGTTTTCAAAGATCAGTTCCGCGTTTTGATAGAAACGCCACCCCGCCTTGTTGAATACTTTTCCAATGCGAAAGCCCGGCGTGTCCTTGTGAACCAGGAAAAGCGTGCCGCCTTCCTTGATGTTTGCGTTCGGGTTGGTGCGGGCGTCGACGAAGAAAAGGGAGCCGACGCTGCCGTTGGCGATAAAGCATTTTTCGCCGTTCAGAATCCAATCATCGCCGTCCCGTTCCGCGCTCAACTTGTAGCCGGCTTTGGGATCGTCTTCCGGCGGCAGGCGGTTATCGCAGCCTGCGTTGGGTTCGGTGATGCCGCGACCCATGACGTATCTGTGGTCGGCAAGGAACTGTTTCAGGAACCGTTCTTTCTGGTCATCATTGCAGGCGCTGGCAATCATGTGGCTCCATTTCCAATTCTGGCTGAATGCCTTGCAGATTGCGCTGTCGGCTTTCGCCAATTCCATCATCACCAGGGATTGGGTTACGAATCCGGTGCCCGGGCCGCCCCATTCCTTGGGCACGGCAAGGGTACGGAAGCCGAGCTTCGAGCCTCTTTCGATAATGCCCCAGTCCCATGGCTCGAACCCGCCCTCGATCTGATCGCGTGGGAGCGACATCGGGCGGATTTCATTTTTGGCGAATTCGCGCGCCTTTAGCTGCCATGATCTCTGTTCTTCGTTAAGTGTGAAATCCATTGCAAAAAAACCTGTAAGTTAATAAAGCTGTTTGTTTAGCGGATTGGGAAATCCGCGCCGCCGCCTGGTCGTGGTTTTGGATTGCGACCGCGTTACGCGGCCTGCGAACGCTGGTAATCCACCACGCTTTCGGCGATTTGAAGTTTGGTTGCGATGTCGTTCATTTCCGAATGCAGGAACATGAACCCATCGGTCACGTATTTTTGCAACGGCATGTCGCGCATGACCGCCATTGCGCCAAAACATTCGGCGGCTTCAAGGGCCACTTCGTGAACAACATCGGCGGTGAAGGTGCCGGCGACAATGTGCAGCGGCAATTCCGAAACGCTGTGGTCAGCGACGGCTTCGGGGTGGTCCGCTACCCAGGCCGCTTTCCAGATCATCGTTCTCGCCACTTCCAGCTTGATGGCCATGTCGGCAATTTTTTGGCCGATTGCCTGGTGTCCCACAATCATGCGTCCGCCCTGGCGCCGGATCTTGGTGTATTCGACCGCGGCATCAAGGGCGGCCCGGCCCAGACCCAGATTGATCGCGGCGCGCTGAAGGGCGTTGCGTACGGTGTAATCGGTGCCGGCAACCGGCGCCTTGCCTTCCCCGCCGAGCATGTTTCCGGCCGGAACCTTGCACTTGGAAAAGCTAACCCCGGAAACACAGCCGTGATGCCAGCGGACGTCGGTTTCGCCAATCGCTTTGGGCGGTTCATGGATGGTCAGGCCCGGGGTGTCGCGGGGCACGAGCAGCGCGCTTAGTCCGTCCGGCCCGGATTTTTTAGGATCAGTCCGAACCTGCACAACGAACAGTTCGGCGATCGGGGCGTTGGCAACAAAGGAAACCGAGCCGTCGATCACCCAGTCGTCACCTTGTTTGACCGCAACCGGTTCATTCCCGGGCTCATCGTAAAGATCATGATGATAAGACCAGCCGGTAAGCGCGCCCACGTCCCGTCCCGCGTAGCCCAGATGAAAGGTGTCGCTATCAACAAACCGGGGAAGAAATTCCTCGCGCTGATCCGCCGTCATCCATTTATCGAACAGCAAATGGCCCAGCAGGGCGGTTTGTCCGAGCACGACCGCGATATCGATGTCGCCCGCGGCCAGTTCCTCAAGGACAATGCAGGAGGTCAGCGTGTCCGCGCCGACGCCGCCGGCGTCTTCGGAAAGCGTCAAGGTGCGCAAGCCTAATTGGGAGGTTGCGTCCAGCAGGTCCTTCATCAGGGGCTTTTCAAAGGGCTCCAGGCGATCCGGAAGAATGGCGGAAGGTTTGATTTCGTTTTCAGCGAAACTTCGCACGGTGTCACGGAATTCGATCTGTTCCGCCGTGAGGTGCAAGCTATACATATTCAACAAATTCCCCAAAAAATGATAAGTGAAATTACCTTAATGGTACGAAAACGACGCGCCAGCCCCCGGGCAGCGCCCCAGAACTTGCAAAGTGCAGCGCCCCAGAACTTACAAAGTATCGAATATTACGGCAAACACAATTCCGGCCAGGGCACCTACCGGCAAAATCAACTTAAGGTGTACTTCTGGATAGAGCAATTAATGCGCTATAGTTGAATCATGCTTGGAATGCCTGAGCTATGTATTTCGCCTCAATATTTTACATTTAGGCCGGAGAGATTGGCAGTGAGGGCAACAAGGGGGCTAGTTCATTTAAGTAAAAGACATATTCCGTGTTGACCTCACTTGGATGTAGAGTTATCAATAAAAAAAAGCAGGGGGAATCCGCGAGAGATTCTTGAAAAGAGAAGCAGGCGGCGGCGTTTTATAATCTATCCATGTTTCTTCTTAGTTTCTTATACTCTGCTCTCGGCGCCTGCCTTCGGCAAAGGCGTTTCGTTGCGGGCCATGGCTTCATAAATACACAGGGAGAAAGCGAATGAAAATTTCTACCGTTTCACTTACTTTTATTATGGGCGCTGTTTCGGCGGCCGCCTTGTTCGCCGTAGCGCCATCCGCGCATGCGGCGGGTTTAAACGCCCAGGAAAAGGCACTGGTCGCCGCCGCCAAGAAAGAAGGCGAGGTCACCCTGCTTAACCCGCTGTTCAGCGACCGGACCGCCAAGCG
>JAOUPW010000429.1 GCA_029879665.1 Rhodospirillales bacterium
CCCGAAAAACCGCGCCGGATCGGTTTCATGCCGGTCGAAGGCGGCGGCGTGCACCGGATCTGGTACGTCGGCGGCCGCTGGGCTTATGTTTCGGTATTGCTGGATGGCTATACCGACTACATTTTCATGACCGTCGACATGTCCGATCCGACCCGGCCGGTGGAAGCCGGCCGCTACTGGCTGCCCGGCATGAACGCGGCCGCCGGGGAACGTCCCGACTGGGCTCCCAACCGGCGCTACGGGTTGCATCACGCCATCATCAACGGTGATACGGCTTACGGCGCATGGCGCGATGCCGGGCTGGTGATGATGGATGTTTCCGACCGCGCCGCGCCCAAGCTCATCACCCATCGCAACTGGTCACCGCCCTATGGCGGCGGTACGCACAATTGCCTGCCGTTGCCGGATCGCGAGTTGCTGGTTGTGCTTGACGAGGCCGTTTTGGACAATTGCGAAGACGGCATCAAATATATCTGGATGTTCGATATCCGCGAACCGTCGAACCCGGTCAGCATATCCACCTTTCCGACTCCGTCCGAAGCCGACTATCCCAACAAGGGCGCCCATTTCGGACCGCACAACGTCTACGAAAACCGTCCCGACGGGCTGGTCAGTTCGGAAACCATCTTCGCGACCTATCAGAATGCGGGTCTCCGCGTGTTCGACATTCGCGACGCCCATCGCCCCGAGGAAGTCGCCGCGTTCGTCCCCCCCGCGCCCAATAAACTGATCGACCACCGCCCGAACCGGCCGAAAGTCATTCAGTCCTGCGATGTCTGGGTGTCCGCCGAAGGGCTGGTTTATTGCAATGACTACAACGGCGGCCTGTTTATTCTTGAATATCAGGACTGAACGCGCCGTCGGCACCGACTCGCAAACAGTTATCGAAGGTTGTGGACGGATTAATCCGGCTCCGTTCCGATCGTCAAACCCATTTGCGCTCAAGGGAAGCATCCACACCACTCAAACATTGATCGGCTTGATATTAGTCAAGGCGATACTCCTATTTTCGATCAATATCAGGAACGAGCCTTTCTGATTCCTCGGTAAGGCATATAACGTGCTGAACATATGAAATATAAAAGCCATAGAAGGGGCCGCGCCTGTGACGTCACGGCTTAACACATCAAGGAAGGAGCCGCCGCGCGGGCCACGACGGCGCGGGTCGCGGAAATTCGTTTCCTGGACCGTTGTCGCCACCCTGTTCCTTAATGTTTTTTTGACTGCCGTTTTTCCGGCCCTGATTTCCGGCGGAGCAAATGCCGCCTTCCCACAGACGGCAGGCGAGGACGTGCTGGTCATCTGCACGCCCAACGGACTCAGGTTCGTCCGTCTGGACGTAAACGGAGAGCCTGCGCCGGTCGAAAAAACCGACGGTGGATATTGCGCGTTCTGCCAGCCGTTCAATCACCCCATCCTTTCCGCACCGGCGGCCGCAACCGTTGCGTCGAAATGCGACTACGTACTTTTCCACCAGCCGATTCCCCGCGATGCCGAGCAAGGCGTCGCCTCTTCCTCGTTTACACCCCTAGGGTCGCGAGCGCCTCCCGTCCTGTTCATTTGATTCCATAAACGCCGCGGAGTTTTCTCTTGCCCTCTCTTCACGATGGAGGATGGGCAAGCGCACCCGATCTGCGGCGCGTGAAACAATCGGACGGACGAGGGAAGGCAATTTTTCCCGAACCAATATCAAACAAAGAAAGGCTCCACGGCGAACGCTGCGAAAGTCTTTCTTTCCGGCATGACCGTAACCGGCCCGCGAGGGGCGGCCGGTTGCTATAATTGGAGATTAAAACAATGAAAATGAAAATACTTATCGTTTTGGGACTCGCCCTGACGACAGCCTTGATTGGCGGCCACGCCAAAGCGGAAATCAAAATGACGGACATTCTCGGGCGTGAACGGGTGCTTGAGGCATCTCCCCAGCGAGTGCTGCTTGGATTCTATTACGAAGACTTCCTGGCCATCGTCGGACCCGACGCCTACGAGCGGGTGGTCGGCATCAGCAAGGCCGCCTGGCACGGCTGGCGTAATTCGCAATGGAAGGCCTATTCCAGGGTGATTCCCAGAATCGAAAAGCTAGTGGACGTGGGCGGTACCGACAACGCCGCCTTCAATCTGGAACTGGCCATCTCGCTGCGTCCCGATGTGGCGCTCCTCGCCGCTTGGCAATTCAGGGCTCTGGGAGAGACGGTGAATCGTTTAGAGGCCGCCGGTATTCCGGTGGTGGTTGTCGACTATAACGCCCAAACCGTTGCCAGCCATGTCGAGAGCACCTTAATTATCGGCAAGCTCATGGGGGCCGAGGAACGGGCCCGGACCCTGGCCGGCGAATACAAGGCCGCGGTCGATGATGTGACCGCCCGTGTCGCCAAAGCGGGCGGCGTGGCCAAACGGGTCTATGTCGAAATCGGGAGAAAGGGAGCCGGCGAATACGGAAAATCTTACGGCAGTGGTTACATGTGGGGCGGCGTCATCAATTTGGCGGGCGGCAAGAATATCGCTGACGGCAAGATCCAGCAGACCGGTCCGCTCAATCCCGAATACGTCATTTCACAGAATCCCGAACTGATCCTGATTCCGGGATCGTTCTGGGTAAAGGGCGACAAATCGGTGTTGATGGGCTTCGGCGTCGACACCGGGGAGACCAAGTCGCGCCTCACCGCCTATCTTGGCCGACCGGGTTGGGCCGGGTTGGATGCGGCCAAGTCGCGTCGTGTGCTTGCCCTTTATCATGGCGGCACACGCACTCTGTATGACTACGCATTCCTTCAGTACCTGGCGAAGGCGCTGCATCCGGAAGCTTTCAAGGACGTCGATCCGGAGGCCAATCATCGTCGATTCTATGAACGCTATCTGCCGATCGAGGCGAACGGCTCGTTCATGACCCGCATCGATTGAAAAGGAACGGAACGGTGACGCGAATAAGGGGATCGGTATGCAATGGTGTAGCCG
>JAOUPW010000025.1 GCA_029879665.1 Rhodospirillales bacterium
AGTTTGTTTGCGACTCGGAACTGAAAATCTGTCAAGCGGTTTATTTGCCATTTTGCGCGTTTGATCGTGTTGCCATTGTGAACGGCTCTCTGTAAATTTCTTTGTAATGGCTCCGTGGGGAGGGGCTTCTGTTAAAGCGCTCGGGGGTTGGTCAAAAGATTCATCAGGGGCTTGTCAAAAAATATCAATTGTAGAAAAAATTCACTCAACTTGAGTCTTTAAATTATCTGTGACGATTAGTTATCTATAACGATCAAAATTGCTTTCAAAAACGAACGTCATCCAAAATTATTTGGTGCGGCCAGATCAAAAAGGAGGGGTTTCCACGGGGGGCTAAACTGGACTTTTTGAACCGTGCCGCCGACGTTCTTCAGGAGGCCGGATCGCAAGGAACCCAGCTTACCGATTATGGAACACGGGCTCAGAAACCGTTCTTTAAATAAACAGCAGTCATCGTCCGGAATACGAGGAAAATACTGTTTTTTTATGGAATTTCCACCGTCGGTCCCTTCTAACCCTTAAAGACAATGTTGCGGTCGGATGTCCCCACAAGGGACGATGCCGGGGAGGCTGCCGCAGAAACGATTGGAATAGGGCCTGATAAGGCCCTGTTGAAACGCCGTTTGGGAGGCAGCAGAATAAGTATGGTCAGGGAGACGATGGACGACCAGTTAATGCCTCAGTGGGAAAGGGTGTGCGCCCTCCTCAGGACTGAAATCGGTGAGGCCGCCTACCAGAGCTGGCTGAAACCGATGACCGTGCAGAATACAGCAGAAGGCCGGGTTCGAATTTCGGTTCCCACCCGTTTCATGCGGGATTGGATCGTCGCTCATTATATTGAACGCCTCTGCACTCTTTGGCAGAAAGAAGACAGTTCAATCCATGGGGTGGATATCATCGTTCATTCCGATGAAGCGCTATCTTCCCAATCCCCCGTTTCCGATAGCCAAAGGATCCGCCGCGGAACCCTGCCGGATGACCGCTCGGCGCAAGCGTCGGATTACCCCGACCTCAGCGCGCCGCTGGATCCCCGCTACACCTTCGATCAGTTTGTCGTCGGCAAGCCCAACGAATTCGCCTATGCCGCCGCCCGCCGCGTTGCCGAAGGTGCCACCGTCCATTTTAATCCCCTGTTCCTGTATGGCGGCGTCGGCCTGGGCAAAACCCACCTGATGCATGCGATCGCATGGCATATCCGCAACAGTGAACCCCGGCGGACGGTTATTTATCTGTCGGCGGAAAAATTCATGTACCGCTTCATCCGGGCGCTGCGCGAACAGAATACGGTTGATTTCAAGGAACAGTTCCGCTCCGTCGACGTGCTGATGATTGATGATGTACAGTTCATCGGCGGCAAGGACTCCACCCAAGAGGAATTCTTTCATACCTTCAACTCCCTGGTCGATCAGGGCCGGCAGATCGTGATTTCGGCGGACAAATCGCCGTCCGACCTGGAAGGTATGGAGGAGCGCCTGAAGTCCCGCCTCAATTGCGGCCTGGTGGCTGATATCCACGCCACCACCTATGAACTGCGTTTGGGCATTCTTCAGTCCAAAGCCGAAACCCTGGGTGCCGCGGTTCCGGGCAAGGTGATGGAATTCCTCGCCCACAAGATCACCGCCAATGTGCGCGAATTGGAAGGGGCCTTGAACCGGGTTGTCGCCCATGCCCAGCTCATCGGCCATGAAATCACCATGGAAACCTCCCAGGAAGTTCTGCACGACCTGCTCCGCGCCAATGACCGCCGGGTTACCATCGAGGAAATTCAGAAAAGCGTGGCCTCGCATTTCAATATCCGGGTCTCCGACATGCATTCAGCCCGCCGCGCCCGTTCCGTCGCCCGGCCCCGCCAGATCGCCATGTATCTGGCCAAGCAGCTGACATCCCGGTCGTTGCCGGAAATTGGACGCAAATTCGGCGGCCGGGATCACACCACGGTCATGCATGCGGTGCGTAAAGTTGAGGAATTGCGTGAGCGCGACAACACCTTCGCCGAGGACGTAGAGCTTCTTCGCCGGATGCTTGAAGGCTGATCCCCCGCGCTCTCCGGCGCCGGATTTTTGTTTATCTCCCGAATTCGCCACCTTCCTCCCCGCCCGCCCGGTTCGGGATGTCTCGAGAGATGGCCCTGGGGGCTCGGAAAACGCTTCGTAATCCAAGGCCCTTTGCTATAATGCAAGGATTCTGCGGAGGCCTGTACAGGGTTCCCGGATTTTCCTGTGGTGCGCGGAGCCATTCCGGCATCTCTTGGACGTTTACAGTGAACGAGACGGAACATTTGAACAATTATGAAACTGACGATTGAACGAGCCGCCCTGCTGAAATCCCTTGGGCATGTGCAGAGCGTGGTTGAGCGCCGCACCACCATTCCCATACTGTCCAATGTCCGGATTGAGGCTGGCGACGGCAAATTGAGCCTCAATGCCACCGATATGGACCTAGATATTGTCGAGACGGTCGCGGCCAAGGTTGCGACCCCGGGCCTGACCACGGCGCCCGCACATACCCTTTATGATATTGTGCGAAAACTGCCCGAAGGTTCCGAGGTCGAACTGGATAACAGCGCCGACGACGGACATCTCCATCTTACCTCGGGCCGCTCCCGATTTTCCCTCGCCAGCCTGCCGACGGATGAATTCCCTGTGATGTCCAGCGGCGACCTGCCGACGTCCTTCATCCTCGCCGCCGGCGAGCTTAGGGGCCTGATTGATCGCACCCGGTTTGCCATTTCCACCGAGGAAACCCGTTATTACCTGAACGGCATTTATTTGCATTCCGCCGAACGGGACGGAACCCGGGTTCTGCGTGCGGTGGCCACCGATGGCCACCGTCTGGCCAGCGCCGAAGCTCCGCTTCCCGCGGGGGCCGAAGGCATGCCCGGAATTATCGTTCCGCGTAAGGCGGTGTCCGAAGTGCGCAAACTGATCGAGGAAACAGGCGATGATATCGCCATCGCCCTGTCCGAGACCAAAATCCGACTTTCCTTCGATAACGCGGCGCTGACCTCGAAGTTGATCGACGGCACCTTTCCGGATTATGACCGCGTAATCCCCGACAACACCGACAAGATACTGGAAGTTGACTGCAAGCAGTTCGCCGACGCCGTGGACCGGGTCTCGGCCATTTCAAGCGAAAAATCCAGGGCCGTGAAACTGACCCTGAGTCCGGGATCCCTGGTGCTGTCGGCATCAAGCCCCGAATCCGGCAGCGCCACCGAAGAGCTTGAAATCAATTACAAGGGCGGCGAACTGGAGATCGGTTTCAACTCCCGCTATCTGCTCGACATTACCCAGCAGATCGAAGGCGACAGCGCCCAGTTTCTGATGTCCGACGCGGCATCCCCGACCATCGTGCGCGAAGTGGACGACGCCAGCGCGCTTTATGTTCTCATGCCCATGCGTGTGTGAGGAGAAGATTCTGGACGGCATGCATGGATTGGCCCAAGACGTGGCCCGAGGACCGGCCCAACAAGGACCGGTTCAGGGCGTGGCTCAAGGCAATGCACAAGATGTGGGCCAAGGTGTGAGCAAGGCGGATATGACGAAGACGCCGGACACTGCCCCAGCACGGGGCGATGGGCACCGTTTTTCCATATCCCGGCTCATGCTGAGTGATTTTCGGAGTTACCACTCCCTGAGACTGGAAACCGACTCCCGTTCCGTCGTGCTCACCGGGCCGAACGGCGCAGGCAAGACCAATCTGCTGGAGGCGATCTCGTTTCTCGGTCCCGGGCGGGGCTTGCGCCGGGCGCGCCTGTCGGAAGTGGCGCGGCGCGACGGGCCAGATGATAAAGATGACGGCGAAGCGCCGTCTTTTCGGCCTTGGGCGGTGGCCGTTGAAGTGAAGACGCCCCAGGGGCGGGTCGAAATCGGAACCGGCCTTGAGGCCCAACTCCGGCCCGGGGCGCGGGAAAAACGCGCCGTACATGTGGACGGCGAAGCGCGGAAATCCCAGGCGGCGCTGGCGGAACACCTCAGCGTGCAATGGCTGACGCCGCAGATGGACCGGCTGTTTCTCGAGGGCCCTTCGGCCCGGCGGCGGTTTCTCGACCGGCTGGTGTTCGGTTTTGACCCCGCCCATGCCGGCCGGGTCTCGGCCTACGAACATGCCATGCGCGAACGGGGCCGTCTGTTGCGCCGGGGCCCGGCCGATGCGGACTGGCTGAGGACATTGGAAGAGACCATGGCGGAAAAAGGCATTGCGGTGGCTGCTGCCCGCCAGGAAATAACCCATCGCCTGGACGCGGTGTGCGGCCGTCCGCAGGGGCCCTTTCCCGGTGCCCGGCTTCAGGTTCTGGGCCCGGTCGAGGACTGGCTGGCCGAAGGTCCGGCGCTGGCCGCCGAAGACAGATTAAAGGAGCGCCTGCGCGGCGCCCGCGACAAGGACCGGGAGGCCGGCGGCGCATCTTTCGGCCCCCATCGCAGCGACTTCGCCGTCCGCCATCTGGCCAAGGACCAGCCGGCCGGGCAGTGTTCCACCGGCGAGCAAAAGGCGCTTCTGATCACCATCGTGCTGGCGACCGCCCGCATGCTGGCGGAAACACGCGGTACCCCGCCCTTGCTGCTGCTGGACGAGGTCGCCGCCCATTTGGACCAGGACCGGCGCCGGGCCCTCTATGACGAGGTTTCCGCCCTCGGCGCCCAGGCCTGGCTGACCGGCACCGACGCCGCCCTCTTTGATTCGCTCGGCAGCCGGGCACAACATTTCGAGGTTCGGGACGGTATCCTTACACCCCGTTCCGCATGACGGAAATATTGATGAGAAAAAAATGAGCAAAAAACCTGAAACGCCGAATAAATCCGAAACGCCCACCGGCCCAAAAGTCAGGGCCGCCGACACCTACGATTCCGAATCGATCAAGGTGCTGAAAGGCCTGGAGGCCGTGCGCAAACGGCCGGGCATGTACATCGGCGATACCGATGATGGCTCGGGCCTGCACCATATGGTCTACGAGGTGGTTGACAATGCTATCGACGAGGCCCTGGCCGGCCACTGCGATACGGTCACGGTGACTCTCAACGCCGACGGCTCGGTCACCGTCAGCGACAACGGCCGCGGCATTCCGGTCGACATTCACCGGGAGGAAGGCGTCTCCGCCGCCGAGGTCATCATGACCCAGCTTCATGCCGGCGGAAAATTCGACCAGAATTCCTATAAAGTTTCGGGCGGGCTGCACGGAGTCGGCGTATCGGTGGTCAATGCGCTGTCGGAATGGCTGGAACTGAAAATCTGGCGCGGCGGCAAGGAATACGTGGTCCGTTTCAGGCACGGTGAAACGGAAGCCCCTCTCAAGGTGACCGGCGATGCGCCGGTGGATGCTGACGGCAAGGTTCTGACCGGAACCACGCTCACCTTTCTGGTGTCAAAAGAGACCTTCACCATGACCGAATACGACTTCGCGACCCTGGAACACCGGTTGCGCGAGTTGGCGTTTCTCAATTCCGGGGTGGCGCTGAAGCTGACCGACGCCCGCCATGTGGATGTAAATTCGGTGGACCTCCACTATGAAGGCGGCCTCAAGGAATTCGTATCCTACCTTGACCGATCCAAGAACGCCCTGCATGAAGGACCGATCACCATTATCGGTGAAAAAGGCGGCACCACCGTCGAGATGTCGCTGCAATGGAATGACAGCTATCACGAAACCACGCTCTGCTTTACCAACAACATCCCTCAACGGGATGGCGGCACCCATCTGGCCGGTTTCCGCGGCGCTCTGACGCGAACCATTAATTCCTACGCGACGAATAGCGGCATCGCCAAAAGAGAGAAAATCGCCATTACCGGCGACGACGCCCGCGAGGGCCTGACCTGCGTACTTTCGGTCAAGGTGCCGGACCCCAAGTTTTCGTCCCAGACCAAGGACAAGCTGGTGTCGTCCGAAGTCCGGCCGGTGGTCGAGGGAATCATCGGCGAAGGTCTCGACCGCTGGTTCGAGGAACACCCGGCGGATGCCAAGCGCATAATCGGCAAGATCGTTGAGGCCGCCGCCGCCCGCGAAGCGGCGCGCAAGGCGCGCGAACTGACCCGGCGCAAAGGGGCTCTGGATATCTCGTCGCTGCCCGGCAAGTTGGCCGACTGCCAGGAACGGGATCCGGCATTGTCCGAACTGTTTATCGTCGAGGGCGATTCGGCCGGCGGCTCGGCCAAGCAAGGCCGCTCGCGCGCCAACCAGGCAATCCTGCCGTTACGCGGCAAAATCCTGAACGTGGAGCGCGCCCGTTTCGACAAGATGCTGAGCTCGGCGGAAATCGGCACCCTGATTGCGGCGCTCGGCACCGGCATTGGCCGCGAGGATTTCAACGTCGAAAAATGCCGCTACCACAAGATCATCATCATGACCGACGCCGATGTCGACGGAAGCCACATCCGCACCCTGTTGCTCACCTTCTTCTACCGCCAGATGCCGGAACTGATCGAACGGGGTTTCCTTTACATCGCCCAACCGCCGCTTTACCGGGCGAAACGGGGATCGTCCGAGGTCTATCTCAAGGATGACTTCGCACTGGAGGATTATTTGTTCAATTCCGCCGTTGACGAAGGCACCGTGTTCGTCGATTCCGAAGGCGCCCAGGTGGCCGGCGCTGATCTGCGCCGGCTGGTCGAACAGGCGCGCGGGGCGAAATCCCTGCTCGCTCAACTGTCCCGGCACGTGCCGATGGCGGTGCTGGAACAGGCAGCGATCCTGGGCGCGCTCAACCCTCAGGTGCTGGAAGACGGCGAGCATGGTTCGGAAGTTGCCGGGTATATCGCAAAACGGATGGACGCGCTGGAAGGCCCGGCGGAACGGGGCTGGCAGGGGCAGGTGAAGGAGGGCGGCAGCCTGGAATTTTCCCGTATCCTCCGCGGGGTTGAGGAACGCCACGTCATCGACAGTGCCCTCATCCACAGCGCCGAAGCCCGGCGGCTCGATGAAATGGCGGCCGACCTGCAAAAAGTTTACGCCCGCCACGGCACCTTGACCGCCAAGGACACCATACATTCCATTACCGGCCCGGTGACTCTGGTCGACACCATCATGGAACTGGGGCGCAAGGGGATCGCCATGCAGCGTTACAAGGGGCTGGGGGAAATGAACCCGGAACAGCTGTGGGAAACCACCCTGGATCCCAACGTGCGTTCGTTGTTGCAGGTCAAGGTCAAACAGGCCGACGAGGCGGAGAAGGTGTTCTCGACCCTGATGGGCGACATGGTGGAACCGCGCCGCGACTTCATCCAGGCCAACGCGCTTAAGGTCGCCAACCTGGACGTTTAGATCCGCTTGGGATTTGCTTCATTATTTTTTTACGCAAATGCGCCGTCGCGGATCGAATCGATCGGCTTGGGATTTGCTTTAAATCCGGCAACTCAGGGCTTGGTGCAGGGATTCCGGAGAGATGATGCAGTCGCGCATGTTGCAACGCCAGAGGTCGGCGTGGGAAAGGTCGGCGCCGGTCAGGTCCGCGCCCCTGAAATCCGCATGGCCGCAATCCGTTTCAAACATGATGACCCGTCGCATGCTTGCATCCCGGAGGATGGCACCGGTGAGGTTGGCGTTGCTCAAATCGGCGCCATCGAGATTGGCGCCGGTGAGGTCGGCTTCGCGCAGGGAAGCGTCGCGCAAATCGGCACCGCGCAGGTCGGCGCCGCGCAGGTCGGCGTCGGTGAAATCGGCGCGCCGGCCGCCGCTTCCGGGTTGGCCCCATCTGTGATGGGCGTCGAGGATACTTTTCAAGACGTCTTCATCCATACCGAAGGTTCCTTTTTTGGCGGCTGAAGGTTTCAGCGCATGTGCCGATAGGGTGCCCGGTCCGGGCCGTTGGCCTCATATTATCCACAAGAGCGTTAACCCAATTCTAACGCAGATCACAGACAACACGGAACATGGTAAAAAGACAGCAGAGAAAAAAGGCGACTGAAAAAAAGACAGCCGGCAAAGCCGCCAAGGCCCCGAAGGGGCGGCTTTCCTCGATTCTGACCAAACTGGCCGCTGCCGCCGTCTGGGCGGCGATTATTCTGGGCGGGATACTGACCTGGTACGCCTATGACCTGCCGGACGTGGAGCGCGCCTTCACGCCCGAGCGCCGGCCTTCCATTACCCTTCTGGCCGCCGACGGTTCGGAGATGACAACGAGCGGCGACGTATTCGCGGGCGCGGTGCGGCTCGAGGACCTGCCGCCAGCCTTGACGGCGGCGGTGCTGTCGACCGAAGACCGGCGTTTCCGCAGTCATTTTGGGATCGACGTTATCGGCCTGGGACGCGCCATGTTTGAAAACCTGCGTGCCGGACGGATCGTTCAGGGCGGCAGCACCATTACCCAGCAGGTGGCGAAGAACCTGTTTCTGACCCCGCAAAAAACGGTCAAGCGTAAAGTGCAGGAATTGCTGCTGGCGATCTGGCTGGAATGGAAGTTCAGCAAGGACCAGATTCTTACCGTCTATCTGAACCGGGTCTATCTGGGCGCCGGCACCTATGGCATCGAGGCGGCGGCACGAAAATATTTCGGCCGTTCTGCACGCGATCTGACCCTTTATCAGTCGGCGCTTATCGCCGGCTTGCTGAAGGCGCCCAGCCGTTACAATCCCAGGTCCAGCCCCGAACTGGCGGACCGGCGCGCCGGGCAGGTGCTCGACAACATGGTCGCCGCCGGGGCGCTCAGCGTGGAGGGCGCAGAGGCCGCGAAACTGCGCAACCGGACACAACCGGTTCCGGTGGCCGGGCCTTCGGGCCGTTATTTTATCGACTGGGTGCTGGAACAGGTATCCAGTTATGTCGGCCCGGCCGACCGCGACCTTGTGGTCGTAACCACCTTCGCGTCCGGCCTGCAAGAGCGAATGGACGCGGCCATCCGCGCCGGTCTGAGCGAGGGTGGAAAAAAATACGGCAACCCGGAAGTGGCGGTGCTTGCCATGACGCCCGCCGGCGCGGTCCGGGCCATGATTGGCGGTCGCAACTATGAAGGTAGTCAGTTCAACCGCGCGACCCAGGCCCGGCGCCAGCCGGGGTCCGCCTTCAAGCCCATCGTCTATTTAGCGGGATTGGAACAAGGCCTTCGCCCGGACAGCATGCTGCTTGACGCCCCGGTCAACGTTGGTGCTTGGCGGCCGCGCAACTTCAATGGCCGCTACACGGGCGATGTCACCATGGCCGATGCCCTGGCACGGTCCATTAATTCCGTCGCCGTGCGCATCAGCGAACAGTCGGGCCGGGACAAGGTGATCGAAACGGCCCGGCGGCTGGGCCTCACCTCGGAGCTGACGCCACATCCCAGCCTGGCGCTGGGCGTATCCGAAGTCAGCCTACTGGAACTGACCGGAGCCTACGCCACCTTCGCCAACGGCGGTTACGGGGTCTGGCCCTATGGGATCGAGGAAATTCGTGACGGTCAGGGGCAGGTTCTTTACCGCCGCAAGGGGGCCGGTCCCGGCAGGGTGGTGGGGGAAGAAAATGTTCGCGACATGCAACGGATGTTGGCGGGGGTGCTCAGAGACGGAACCGGGCGGGCGGCGGCGTTGGGCCGGCCTGCCGGCGGCAAAACCGGGACCAGCCAGGATTATCGCGACGCCTGGTTTCTCGGGTACACCGCCGATCTGGTGACCGGAGTCTGGATCGGCCATGACGACGACCGCTCCCTTAAAGGCATGACCGGTGGCGGGCTACCGGCGAAACTGTGGCGGGCCTTCATGGTTAGCGCCCATCTCGGTACTCCGGCGCGGCCGCTACCGGGAAGCGGCGCCGCCCCCCGGGAAGAAGGGCCGGGCTTCTGGCAAAGCCTGAAGGAATTTTTTGGCTCGGCGCCGAAGGAGTAGTTCCGGCGCCAGCTCAGGAAAAATTTTATTGTTGAATTTCAATATATTACGACGCTTATGGCGTTCGGATAGGATTTTCGACGGGAATGGGATAAGCTTCCAAATTCAGGGCGGTCCCTACAAAAAAACATTTCATTACCAAAAGAAATGGCTGTTGGTTGGATGTAAGGTCCGCTCAGGGGATATGTCTGTTGAATAAGGGTTGTGCGCTTTTAAGTTCCATTTTCGCCGCCGGGATTCTGGCCACGGCGGGTCCGGCGTGGGCGCAAGGCGAGGGCCGAGCCCTGACCCTCGCCGTCCATCCCTATCTGCCGGCGAGGGAACTGGCGGACCGCTTCGGCCCTTTGGCCGACCACCTGAGCCGCGTTCTGAGCCGACCGGTACAGGTGGGTGTCTCCAAGGATTACAAGGCCCACGAGGACCGGGTCGGGCGCGACCAGGTCGACATCGCCTATCTCGGTCCTGTCGCCTATGTCAAGGTCGTGGAGAAATACGGCAACAAAATTCTGCTCGCCCGGCAGGCGGTCAATGGGCGCCCCTTTTTTCAAGGATACATCGTGGTCAGGCGGGACAGTCCCCTAAAAACGCTCGGCGATCTGAAAGGCGGGTCCTTTGCCTTCGGCGATCCGGAATCGACCATGAGTCATTTGGTTCCCCGTTACATGCTGCTCAAAGCCGGCGTTCCCGTCACCGGCCTCGCCCGCCACCAATTCCTGGGCAGCCATAATAACGCCGCCTTGGGCGTTCTGGTCGGCGACTTCGACGCCGGCGGGATCAAGGAAGAGGTCTATCACCAATACAAGGACAAAGGCCTGCGGGCGCTGGCCACCAGCCCGAAGCTATCCGAACATCTGTTTATCGCCGCCCGCCGAGCGGGCGGAGACATCGCTCAAACCTTGCGAATGACGCTTTTGAACCTGCACAAGGACGCAGAGGGGCGCGCAATACTCAGTAAAATTAAATCAACGGTAACCCGACTTGCGCCGGTCAGGGATTCCGATTACGACTCCCTGCGCTACATTCTGGCCCAGTTC
>JAOUPW010000430.1 GCA_029879665.1 Rhodospirillales bacterium
GCCCTTGGCGGCGGCATACCCGGCAAAGGCGGCGACCGGCTGGCCGACACCGGGAATCATTCCGATGGCGGTGCCTATTACGGTGGAGCGCACTATGCTTTTGAAGCACCGTTTCAATTCAGAGAACTTCAACCGTTCACCGACATGGGTAAGGTCGGCATTCTTCAACGATTTGCTCACATCCATCCTTTCAATTACCGCCAGGATTTCCGGGATTGCAAACAGGCCGATCATCATCGGCAACAGGGGAATGCCGGACTTGAGCTGCATACTGCCGAAGGTGAACCGTGATATAAATTCAAGGGGGTCCTGGCCAACCATGGACAGCAACAGGCCGACGAATGCCATCACCAGCCCCTTTATCAAGGCACCGGTGGACGCGGCGGCAACAATGACCAGCGCCAGAACGATGATCGCTGACAATTCCGGAGGTCCGATACGAAGAGCGATCGCGGCAATGGGAACGATCATGAACAGGGTGATGACGTCACTGCTGAGGTCGCCAAAGACGGAAGCGAACAGAGCCATTTCCAGCGCCTTTCGGCCCTGTCCCTTCTTGGTTAGTTTTGGTCCGTCAAAAGTAGTGGCGATAGAGGCGCCGGTACCGGGTACCGAAATCAGGATGGCCGGGATGCTGCCGCCGTAAATCCCCCCCTTATAAACTCCGATCAGAAACGGAATGCCGAGAAGTGGATCAAGAAAGAAAGAAATGGGAAGGACAAGCGCCATGGCCATGACGGTGGTAAAGCCCGGCAAGGCGCCAACGAACATACCGAGCATCAGGCCGAGCCCTATCATACCGAAGGTATCCCAGCGCAGGATCAAATAAAAACCTTCGATAAAGCTATCTATCATAGCGCCCTCTTAATTTTATTTGACGTCGGGGTGCTCAATACAAAAGCCCTTCCGGCAATGATATTTTTAGCAGTTTATTGAACACGAAATAGACGGTTATGGGAACGGAGATAGATAAAAGCGCCACCATGTAAATGTTCCGGTTGCCGAGAAACACGGTAAGAACGGCGGTAATAATGATCCCGGAAAGAATGAAGCCAAGAGGGTCGAACATCCAGGCAAAGGCCGTCAGTATGAGCAGGAAAATCACATACTTGCCGAGCGCAACCCGGTCCAGGTCCTTAAAAGGATTCTCTTCGGGCTTAAGAAGCGTCTGAATAAAAAAAAGAACGCTCATGGCGCCCAACCCGACGGTCGCGATTCGGGGGAACAGGGTCGGCGTCATATCCATCAAAGCGCGGCCCATTACCAGTTTCGGTTTTTCGATCTGGTAGGGAATCAGGAAAAAAAAGATCAATGAAAGCACGATAAACAACAGCGCAACATAGGAGTTGACGCTCAGACGCGCGAACAGACTGGATTTTCCCGATGGAATATCGTTTTTTTCCGGCACGATTTCCGGTCCTCCCCTGTTATGCCGTTTTTTATTTTCGCCACGATAATGAACGCTTCAATTCAATCGTGAACGTGCGCTTTTAAAACGCTGGTTCATTTTCCCGCTTCTGATCCCCTATGCAAACAAAAAATGGAACTAAAAAGTGGAAGAAGCCATTATTTTTCTGCAAAAAACCATAAAAGAAGGACACTCCCACCCTTCCGCCATCACCCCCGAAACAAACCGCCTGAGGGGTACTTTTACTTATTTCAACAGGTACCCCCACTTCGCCTTGGCTTCGGCCCAAACCTCGGGTGAGGGCATGTTGACCTTAGGATATTTATCCCGCCAGTGATAGGGTCGGCACGCCTTGATGATGGCGCGGGAATTAGTGGTATTGCCCGCCTCCTTGTCCTCGGGCGAAATGGAAGGATCCAGCGGCGTGCTCCAGGCGTCCTTGATGATATCGATGGAGGTGGCAGGGTCGGAACGGAACGTCGCCGCCCACATCAAATCCTCGAGGCTGGAAACATCAATATCGTCGTCAACGACGATCACGTATTTTCCGGCGTAACCGCCGACACGGCACTGCGCCGCGATATGTCCGGCCTGGGTGGCGTGCCCCGGGTAGCGTTGCTTGATGGAAACCCCGGTCAGCATCCGCGAACCGCCGACTTCGTGACACCATACCGCCGTCACATCGGGAACGCCGGCCTGTTCCAACTGTTCCTTGAGAAGCGCGGAACGAACCACAGCACGGTAACGGGCCTGTTCTTCCGGCGGCCGTTGCGGCGGACAGCCAAGCAGGATGGGATTGTTGCGATGGTAAATCTGGACCACATCGATAACCGGACCTTCGTGCACGGGGCTACCGTAAAATCCGGTCCATTCGCCGAAGGGGCCTTCCGGCCTCGTTTTTCCGGGATAACAGTATCCTTCCAGCACGATCTCCGCTTCCGCCGGAAACGGCAGCCCGGTATGTTCGCCGATCACCACATCGAGAGGCTTTCCGCGCAAGGCGCCGGCGACATCATATTCACACATCCCATAGGGAACCTCCGTCGATGACATAAGAAAAACCAGAGGATCGACGCCGACAACGACACAAACCGGCATCGGCTGGTCTTCTTCCGTGTATTTCTGCCGGTGAATCCGGCCATGCTTGCCGGGCGAGATATAAAACCCGACCGTTTTTTCATCCTGAACCATCACCCGGTAGGTACCGACGTTGATCCAGCCTTCGACCGGGTCCCGGGTCACGTTAAAACTTCCGGTGCCGATATAACGGCCGCCGTCTTCGTCATGCCATTTCGGGGTCGGAAATTTCAACACATCGACATCATCGCCACGGAGCACGTTTTCCAGGACCGGGCCGTCATTGACCACCCGATGAGGAATAGGATTTGCAACAGCGTCCCGGTATTTTTCCAGGAAGGAGTTACTGAGCTCGACTTTGGTAAGGTTGGTGGGAAAACCAAGGGTCATGTTCTGGCGGGTCGCACCGAAAAAATTGGTCAGGACCCGAAAGCCTTTCGGATAACCCGGTATTTCATCGAACA
>JAOUPW010000431.1 GCA_029879665.1 Rhodospirillales bacterium
GTGTTCACGCTATGAACGTATGCGGGATCGGGAAGGCAGCAAGCCGTGGCCGGCAATAATTCGCCCCAGTCGGAGGCCGAAATCACTCTGGGCCTTCTCAAGGCCGTCCACCAGGACCAAGCCCTGACTCAGCGCGGCGCGGCTAGCGAGCTGGGCGTGGCCCTGGGTCTGGTCAACACCTACCTCAAGCGCTGCGTGAAAAAAGGCTTCATCAAGGTCCGCCAGGTTCCCGCCAACCGCTATTCTTATTACCTGACCCCCAAGGGTTTTGCCGAAAAAAGCAGGCTTGCCGGCGAGTTTCTGTCCCAGTCCCTCAGTCTGTTCCGCCAGGCGCAGCGGGATTACGGCGCCCTGCTCAGCCAGTGCGTCGAGCGGGGATACTCCCGCATCGCACTCGCCGGGGTCAGCGATCTTGCGGAAATTCTCATCCTCTATGCCCGCGATTTTCCGGTTTCCATCGCGGCCATTGTCGATGACACCTACGAACAAAAGACCTTCCTCGATATTCCGGTGGTCTCCTCGCTTGAAGCCTTTGAGGACATCGACGTTATCGTCATCACCGACCTTCAGAATCCCCAGCCCAGGTTCGATACGCTGGCGAAGCTTTGGCCGGCGGAAAAAATTCTGACGCCGGATCTTTTGGAAATCGAGCGCGGCGGCAGAACGACAGCGGGAAGGCGCGCATGAAACGCTGGTATGTGGTCCGCACACATCTCCGGGACGAAGCCAAGGCGCTGCATCATCTTCGCCGCCAGGAATTCACCGCCTATCTTCCCCGCCACCTGAAACGGCGCAGCCATGCGCGGCGCATAGACTGGGTGCCGGTGCCGTTGTTTCCCGGTTACATGTTCGTTGAAATGGACATCACGACGGATCGGTGGCGGGCCATTCATTCCACCATCGGCGTCAGCCATTTGATTTGCAACGGCGATGCGCCGGTTCCCCTGCCCCAGGGCATTATCGAGGAAATGCAGGCCCGCGAGGACGACAAGGGCATGATCCCATTGCACAAGGCGCGGCCGTTCAAGGTCGGCGACAAGGTGCAGGTCATGTCCGGCGCCCTGTGCGACCAGATCGGGCTGTTTCAATCCATCAGCGACGACGAGCGGATTATCATCCTGCTGAATGTTTTAGGCCGGGAGGTGAAGGTCCGCTTGGCCGTGGAGGCGGTCGCCGCCGTCGCCTGAACATCCGCGAAGCTTCGTTCGCGGAACCTTATATCCAGTTATCTCCGGTGAAGCCGTTTTCACCCGGAGTGCGGTAGCGTGGAAAAACCATTACCGTTTTTTCTTGTCGATAAAGGCTCTCATGTCTCTCTCTCCACAACAGGAAGCGCGCGCGCAAGAAGTGGCTTTCACCCTCAATTCCCATCTGCCGGAAGCATATCGTCACGATTTGCTGGAAGAACAGCGGCGGATTTTTGACGAAGTTCCGTCCATTGGCGAAAGCATAAATCGTACCATTCTGATTGTCGGTGGCGCCGGCTATATCGGCTCGGTGCTGACCGGACATTTTCTCGGCAAAGGATACCGGGTTCGGTCCTTTGATTACCTGATGTTCAATAACGGCCTGACGGTAACACCGTATCTTGCCCATCAGGATTATGAATTCATGCGGGGGGATTTTGCCGACGAAAAGGATTTCGCCCGTGCATTGGACGGCGTTACGGATGTGGTTTTGCTGGCGGGGCTGGTCGGCGATCCCATCACCAAGACGTATCCGGAAGAGGCGGCGAAGATCAACGATGACGGGCACGCCACCATGTTGCGTCTGCTGAACGGCCGCAGCCTCAACAAGGTGGTGTTCGTGTCCACCTGTTCCAACTACGGTCTGATCGAAGGCGATCAGCTTGCGGATGAAAATTTCGAGCTAAATCCGCTGTCCCTTTATGCCAAATCCAAAGTGCGGGTTGAAAAGAAACTGTTGTCCTTAAAGGGAAAGGTTGATTACACGCCGACCATTCTTCGTTTTGCCACCGCCTTCGGCCTTAGCCCGCGCATGCGGTTCGACCTGACGGTCAGTGAATTCACCCGCGACCTGTTTCTGGGAAATGACTTGCTGGTATTCGATGCCGAGACCTGGCGCCCTTATTGCCACCTTCAGGATTTCGCCGAGTTGATTCGTCGTGTACTTGAAGCGCCCCTCGCCAATGTCGCTTTTGATGTCTTCAACGCCGGCGGCGAGGTCAACAACTTCACCAAACAAATGATCGTCGACGCCATTCTCGAACAATTGCCCAATGCCAAGGTGCGCTATCAGGAACACGGCGCCGATCCGCGCAACTACCGCGTCAATTTCGCCAAGGTGCGTGAGCGGCTGTTCTTCGAACCCAGCCATACCGTATCCGACGGCATCCGCGAATTGATTTCCGCCATGAATCAAGGGCTGTTCGCCGAAATAACCCAACCCAGCAGTTTTTACGGCAATTGGGAAATTAAATACCCGGCATGATTCTGTCGCCCGAGACAGTTTTGCACGCCATGTCCGCCGTCGCCGGCGGCCCCGCCCCCCTGCACGCGCCGGAAATTTCCGGCAACGAATGGCAATACGTCAAGGAGTGCCTGGACACGGAATGGGTTTCCACCGCCGGCGCCTATGTCGGCCGGTTCGAGGACATGCTGACGGAATTCACCGGCGCCGGACACGCCATCGCCACCGTCAACGGCACGGCGGCGCTGCATGCCTGCCTGCTGCTGGCCGGCGTCAAGCCCGGCGACGAAGTCATCGTCCCCGCGCTTACGTTTGTTGCCACCGCCAACGCGGTTTTCTATGCCGGTGCCGTGCCCCACTTCGCCGATGCGGAAGAAGCCACCCTGGGGCTGGATCCGGCCAAGCTGGACGCGCACCTGGAAACCATCGCCAAGACCACTCCAGGGGGGCTGATCAACAAAGCCACCGGGCGGCGGATCTCCGCCGTGGTCTGCGTTCACACCTTCGGTCATGCTT
>JAOUPW010000026.1 GCA_029879665.1 Rhodospirillales bacterium
GCGGTCTAACCCATTGTAATTACGGGCTTTAAAATCGACGGCGCGTATCAGGGTCAGGTTAGCCATTGGGCCGGCCATCGAGAAGAACACATCGAAGATGGCGAAAATCCGGGAAAGTAAGGGAAAATGACGGGTCTTTAAGGTTGCTGGCATGAATTCACCCAGTTATCGGACCCAGGCCGCCCAACCGGACTCTATATGATCCGATCAAGGGGCACTTATGGCCAAGACCTAGTGGATAGGTCTAGCCCTTGTGGTTAAGTCACTGAGGCCCCCCATATCACAGGGTATATTAATAATATAGCTCCCAAAGGAAGAAAGCGCACGAGAATGCCCAGACCGTTGCAAAAAAACCACAAGGTCAATTAATTTGGGTTTATCCCAATAAATATCGTAATTCTATGTTTTCAAAAGAAGAACTATAAAAAGCGTGGTGTTTTTTTCTGGACTTCATAAATATAAAGATATAAAGACATGTTTATATCTTTATTGCTTATCAAATGAGCGGTTTTTTTTGGGAAAGGTCACCTTCCGGTGGATACCTTGTTGACGGCCTTGAAGGCGGTGGCGGAACCGACCCGTCTCAGACTCCTTGCGCTGCTGGCCCAGGGGGAACTGACGGTCAGCGAACTGGTGCGCATTCTAGGCCAGAGCCAGCCCCGGGTTTCCAGACATCTCCGTCTTCTCACCGAGGCCGGCGTCCTGGACCGGTTTCAGGAAGGAAGCTGGGTGTTTCACCGCCTCGCCCAAGGGGATAGAGAGGGCAGCACCGCTGGCGCCGACCTGGCCCAGCATCTGACGGCACAGCTGTCTCCCGAAGACCCTGTACTGAAGGGGGACCAAACCCGGCTGATGGAGGTCAAACGCACCCGCGCCGAAGCCGCCGCCAGATATTTCGCCGCCAATGCCGGGCAGTGGGATGAAATCCGCTCTCTTCAGGTGGATGAACAGGAAGTGGAACGGGTGATCCTGAATCTGCTGCCCGTTTCCAAGGTTTCCGGCCCGGCTTTTGGCCCGGTTTCCGGTCCAGTCTTCGATCAGGCCTCCGGGCTGCTCGACATCGGTACCGGAACCGGCCGCATGCTGGAAATTCTCGGACCCCGCTACCGTCACGGCCACGGCATAGACCTGTCCCATGAGATGCTGTCGGTGGCCCGGGCCAATCTCCATAAGGCCGGGCTTGATCATTGCCAGGTGCAAAAGGGAGATATGTACCAGTTACCGTTTGCCGCCGAAGCCTTCGACGGGGTGATCATCCACCAGGTTCTGCATTTTGCCGACCGGCCCCAGGAGCCTATCGCCGAGGCGGCCCGGGTGCTCGGACCCGGGGGCCGGTTGGTGGTGGTGGATTTCGCGCCCCATAAACTGGAAACCCTGCGCGACGATCACGAACACCGGCGTCTTGGCTTCAGCGATAAAGAAGTTGCCGGTTGGATTGACGCCGCCCATCTGCAATTGAGCGGTATTCATCATCTGCCCGGAACCCCCCTGACGGTGACGGTCTGGTGGGGCGACAAGGCTATCACCCAAAATTCAATCAAAGGAAGCGCTGATGCCCGGACCTAATAACAACAGTACCGCCACCGCCGGCCAGGAAGGACGGGGCCTGGGAGCGCAGGGCCTGGGGGCGGCGGCCCTGGCGGTAGCGTCGCCTCTTCCCCGGGACGTCAACGTGTCCTTTGAATTTTTTCCGCCGAAAACGGAACAGATGGAACAAACGCTGTGGACCTGCGTCGAACGGCTGGCGCCGCTGGCGCCGTCCTTCGTTTCCGTTACCTACGGCGCCGGCGGCACCACCCGCGAACGCACCCATGCGACGGTGCTGAAAATTCGTAAGCAAACGGACATCAAGCCCGCCGCGCATCTGACCTGCGTCGGCGCCAGCCGCGACGAAGTGGATGCTATCGCCCAGCGCTATTGGGACGAGGGTATCGATCACATTGTTGCGCTCCGCGGCGATCCCGCTGAAGACGCCGGCGGCTACATCCCCCATCCCGACGGTTACGCCTATGCCTCCGATCTGGTGGCGGGGTTGAAAAAAATAGGCGATTTCAAGATCAGCGTCGCCGCCTATGCGGAAACTCATCCCGAAGCGAAAAGCCCGGAAGACGACCTGGATAACCTAAAACGCAAGATCGACGCCGGCGCGACCCAGGCGATCACCCAGTTCTTTTTCGATGTGGATGTTTACCTTCGCTTTCTCGAACGGGTCCGCGCCGCCGGGATCACGGTACCAATTGTGCCCGGAATCCTGCCGGTGACCAATTTCGCCCGCGTGGTTCAGTTCAGCGGCCTTTGCGGGGCCACGGTTCCTCCGTGGATGGCGGATCTGTTCGAGGGATTGGACGATGATCCGGAAACGCGCAAGCTGGTCGCGGCCACGGTCGCCGCTGAACAGTGCCGCGTGCTGAATGCAAACGGGGTCAAGGATTTCCATTTTTATACCCTCAACCGCGCCGACCTGACCTTTGCCATCTGCCGGATCCTCGGTGTAAAGCCCCGCGCGGCAACAAACGGGAAGGTGGGATGACCATGTTGCAACAGGACGCCACCGCGCGGCTGCAAGCCTTGCTGAAGAAGAAAGTTCTCGTCCTCGACGGCGCCATGGGAACCATGATCCAGGCGCGCGACCTGAACGAGGAAGACTTTCGCGGCGAACGCTTTGCCGCCCATGGCCGGGATCTCAAGGGCAACAACGACGTCCTAAACCTGACCCGCCCCGATGTCATCCGCGATATTCATTGGGCGTTTCTGGACGCCGGCGCCGATATTCTCAAGGCCAATACTTTCAACGCCACCCGCATCGCCCAGGCCGACTACGGACTGGAAGACGCGGTTGTCGATATCAATCGGGAAGGCGCACGCATCGCCCGCGCCCTGGCCGACGACTTTTGCGAACGTACGCCGGAAAAGCCCCGCTTCGTAGCCGGCGTCCTCGGCCCCACCAACCGCACCGCCTCCATCTCGCCCGACGTCAACGACCCCGGTTTCCGCAACGTCAGCTTCGACGATCTTGTCGCCGCCTATACCGAATCCATGGGCGGCCTGATCGACGGCGGTGTCGACCTGCTGCTGGTGGAAACCATTTTCGACACCCTCAATTCCAAAGCCGCCATCTATGCCATCCTGAAATATTTCGAAGATAACGACTTCACCCTGCCGGTGATGATTTCCGGCACCATTACCGACCTGTCCGGCCGCCTGTTGTCCGGGCAGACGGCGGAAGCCTTCTGGAACTCCATTTCCCATGCCCGGCCCATCAGCGTCGGGTTCAACTGTGCGCTCGGGGTCAAAGATCTGCGCCAGCACGTGCAGGCGGTGTCCGCCGTTGCTCCGATCAACGTCAGCGTCCATCCCAACGCCGGGCTGCCCAATGAATTCGGCGGTTATGACGACACCCCTGAATACATGGCCGGCGCGTTAAAGGAATTCGCGGAAAGCGGTTTCGTCAACATCGTCGGCGGCTGCTGCGGCTCGACCCCGGATCATATCCGGGCCATTGCCAAGGCTGTCGATGGCATCACGCCCAGAAAGCTGCCGGAGATCGAACCCCGCTGCCGGCTTTCCGGGCTGGAGCCGCTGTCCCTGGATACGGTAACCGGTTTTGTCAACATCGGAGAGAGAACCAACGTCGCCGGTTCTGCCAGGTTTGCGAAACTGATCCGCGAAAAAGATTATGACGCGGCGCTGGACATCGCCCGCGGCCAGGTCCTCAACGGGGCCCAGATCATCGACGTCAACATGGATGATGCCATGCTCGAAGGCGCTGCCGCGATGAAGTCGTTCCTCAATCTGGTCGCCGCAGAACCGGACATCGCCCGCGTACCGGTGATGATCGACAGTTCCGACTGGACGGTGATCGAAACCGGCCTCAGATGCATACAGGGCAAGGGTGTGGTCAATTCCATCAGCCTCAAGGAAGGCGAGGACGAATTTCTCGCGCGTGCCCGGGAAGTCATGCGCTTTGGCGCCGCCGTCATCGTCATGGCCTTTGACGAGCAGGGCCAAGCTGATTCATACGACCGCATGGTGGAAATCTGCACGCGCTGCTATCGCCTGTTGACGGAAGACGTGGGCTTTCCGCCCGAGGACATTATCTTCGATCCCAACATTTTTCCCATTGCCACCGGCATCGACGAACACCGTAATTTCTCGGTCGATTACATCAACGCAGTCAAAACGATCAAGGAAACATTGCCCCAT
The DNA here is from genome assembly GCA_029879665.1 of Rhodospirillales bacterium. GTDB lineage: Bacteria > Pseudomonadota > Alphaproteobacteria > Rhodospirillales > JAOUPW01 > JAOUPW01. Next base: position 4,204 of record JAOUPW010000026.1, read on the forward strand.
GCGTTGATCTCGGGTGGCGTCTCCAACATGTCGTTTTCCTTTCGAGGCAACAATCCGGTGCGTGAAGCCATGCATTCGGTATTTCTCTATCATGCCATCCGCGCGGGCATGGATATGGGCATCGTCAACGCCGGCCAGCTTGCGGTCTATGCCGATATTCCCAAGGACCTGCGCGACCGGGTCGAAGACGTGGTGCTCAACCGCCGCGCCGACGCTACCGAACGACTGCTGGAAATCGCCGATGACACCAAGGGCCATGGAACAAAGCAAAAAACGGAGGACCTGGCCTGGCGCTCCTGGGCGGTGGAAAAACGGCTGGAATACGCACTGGTCAGGGGGCTTACCGATTTTATTGTCGAAGACACGGAAGAATCCAGGCTTAAGGCCGAGCGGCCCATACATGTGATTGAAGGTCCGTTGATGGACGGCATGAACGTGGTCGGCGACCTGTTCGGCTCGGGGCAGATGTTTCTGCCCCAGGTGGTCAAATCGGCGCGCGTCATGAAGCAGGCAGTGGCCCACCTGCTGCCCTACATCGAGGCGGAGAAGGACGAAGATGGGAAATCGCAGGCCAAGGGAAAAATTCTGATGGCCACCGTCAAGGGCGACGTTCACGACATCGGCAAGAACATCGTCGGCGTCGTGCTTCAATGCAACAATTTCGAGGTGATCGATCTCGGCGTGATGGTGCCCTATGCCAAGATTTTGGAAACGGCAAAGGCGGAGCAGGTGGATATCATCGGTTTGTCCGGCCTGATCACCCCGTCACTGGGGGAAATGTGCACGGTCGCCGCCGAAATGGAACGCGAGGGGCTGTCCATCCCGCTGCTGATCGGAGGCGCCACCACGTCCCGCATGCACACCGCGGTCAAGATCGCGCCCGCCTATTCTGGGCCCACCGTTCATGTGCTGGACGCGTCCCGCGCCGTTGGCGTCGCCAGCAACCTGCTCAGCGAAACCCTGAAGGACGGGTTCGTCTACGAGGTGGCGAAGGAGTATGACGGGTTGCGCGAGCGCCACGCCGGCCGCGACGAAGCCCGCCGCCAGTTGGCGCTGGAAGCCGCCCGCGCCGCCAAGCCGGTTATCGACTGGGCGGTGGCGCCGCCGCCCCGGCCTTCTTTTCTCGGCACCCGGGTGTTCGAGGATTATCCTCTGGGCGAACTGACCGAACGGATCGACTGGACGCCGTTCTTCCGCACCTGGGAATTGAAGGGCGCCTACCCGGCGATCTTCAACGATGAAAAGGAAGGTGAAGCCGCGCGCCATCTGTTTGACGACGCGCAAGCCATGCTGGCGCGAATTGTCGAGGAAAAATGGTTGTGCGCACGTGCCGTGGTCGGATTCTGGCCGGCCAATTCCGTCGGCCATGACGATGTTGATCTTTATTCCGGCGAAGACCGGACCCAACGCCTCGCCCGCGTCCATTTCCTGCGCCAGCAAATGGAAAAAACCGAGGGCCGCGCCAATTTCTGCCTGGCCGATTTCATCGCGCCCAAGGAAACCGGGATCAAAGATTATCTGGGCGGGTTCGCCGTCACCGCCGGCATCGGCATCGAGGCCAAGCTGGAAGAATTCAAGCGCAACAACGACGATTACAACGACATCTTGCTGAAATCCCTGGCCGACCGCTTGGCGGAAGCGCTGGCCGAACGCATGCACGAACGGGTGCGCAAGGAATTCTGGGCCTACGCGCAAGAAGAAGATCTCTCCAACGAGAGTCTGATCAAACAAGCCTACCAGGGTATCCGCCCGGCGCCCGGCTATCCGGCGTCTCCCGATCATACGGAAAAGGCGACTCTGTTTTCCCTGCTGAAGGCGGAAGAATCGATCGGCGTGAGGTTAACTGAAAGTTTCGCCATGCACCCGGCGGCGAGCGTATCTGGCTATTACCTGTCGCACGCGGAAGCGCAGTATTTCGGCCTTGGCAGGATTTCCAGGGATCAGGTCGAGGATTATGCCCGGCGCAAGGGCATCGCCGTGGAAGAAGCCGAACGCTGGCTCGCGCCCAACCTGGCCTATGAACCGTAAGGGCAGGTTGCGCGGGAGGATTTGGGGGTCAGGCGGAAAAGTTGATTTTACGGCCCCGGTGGGGCGGAATAAACTCGCTCCGGATGGGCTTGCTCGCCACCCGCTTTAAATGATCGACATGAGTTTGGGTGGATTTTTCAATGGCGCGGACGACGCGTTGCTCACCTTGCGCCGCGAATTTGATCGATACCAACGGGCTTAGTCCCTGGGCCATGTATAATACCTCTTGATTTCGAAGGGGTCCGTCACTGCTCGGCATAATCTTACCCTGCCCGGAGCCCCGTTCCCGTGATATTAATCACTGGGGAAGATCGCCAAGGCCCCATTTTCCGGCCTTTTGGATGTTTTTTTACAATTGGCGCTGGGCTTGGGAACATGAGCCGCTCGAACGAGACCCGGAAACTTTATTTTCTGATTTTTGGCGTTATCTTCGTCGTGCTCGGCATTGCCGGGCTGTTCTTGCCTTTTTTGCAAGGCATACTGTTTTTGCTGGTGGGCTTGTTACTGCTGTCGGCGGTGTCTCCCCGGGCGCGGATGTTCCGCATGTGGCTGGGGCGGCGCTTTCCGCGCGTCCGGCAAAAACTGGAAGACGCCTGGAAGTGGCTGCGCCATAAATATGGAATTTCCCGGCACTGAAGAATTTTCACCGATATGTTAGGGTAAATCCGTCATGGCCGAAGTCACCGAAATCTATATCTGCCGGGAAGGGCAAAGCCTGAAGCAGGGCAAGGTCGAATATTCCCACAGCATCGAAGTCCGCGAGGACGCCGAGGACGACGCCAAGCGCCGCTGCCGCGGGGTGTCGGCAATCCAGAAGGTCGCCTATTACCGCGTCAACGATCAGGGCGACTTTCGAATTTTCTACTCTTTTACCAACCCCGACTTTATCGCCAAGGCGGACCGCGAAGAAGAAGCGAAGAAAAAACCGAAACGGCGCAAACGCAAAAAGCCGAAAACGTTGTGGCAGAAAATTATGGGGGTTTTGCAGTGACGCGATTTGTCCCCGGGTTGGAATTCGAGTAAATAAAAATAAACCGGTTTTCAGCGGTGCGCCCTCGCGTGTTGAAATCACAGCTTAGGATTGTGTTAGGATTTAAGCATCTAGTATTAGATGTTATCATCCGCCGGTCGGTTGCGGTAATGGCGGAAAATAGGAAAGGGGGCTTTCTATGAGCGATACCGTGATAATGCCGCCGCCCGCATCACCCGCGCCGCCCGCGACTGATCCGCAACAGCCGGACGTCGCCTTCGCCGGGCGCCGCTGGCCGCTGTTCAAATTGATGGTCAAGAATGCAATCTTACAGTTGTTGACCCTGGGCATCTACCGCTTCTGGGCCAAAACCTGGGTGCGCCGCTATTTCTGGAGCAACACGCGCATCAAGGACGAACCGCTGGAATACACCGGCCTGCCGTCGGAACTGCTGATCGGTTTTCTCATCGTGCTTGCCGTTCTGGTCCCCCTGGGAATTTCCTACCATTTTATTGAACTGGCCATGGCGGCAATGCCGTTCGCGGCGCAGATTGCCTTGAATGTTTTCTATTACGTGGTGATTATTGCCCTGATTCAATTCGGCTTCTACCGCATGTGGCGATACCGCATGTCGCGTACGGCCTGGCGGGGAATCCGCTTCGGGCTTGAAGGGTCGGCCAGGGAGTACGTGAAAAAATCGTTTCTCTGGGGCCTGTTGACGTTGGCTACCTTAGGCGTTGCCATGCCGTGGACGCGGGTGGCGCTGATGCGCTACCGCATATCCAATACGCGCTATGGCGACGCGCCGTTCGATTTCGAAGGCTCGGCCAAGGCCCTGCTCGGCCCCTGGCTGGTGTTCTACGTTCCGCTCATCCTATATTTTGGACTTTTGGCGGCGTCGGGGCTATTCGACTCCGATGTTATGAGTGGAACGGGTGAGCCTCAAATCAACACGTCGCTAGCTATTTCCGCATCATTGGTGTTGTTCTTAATCTTCCCTATTTCCATTTGGTACCGGGTCCGGGAATTCCGGTTCATGATCGACAGCACCCGGTTTTCGGATGTCTCGTTTAAGTCGGAACTGGAAACGCTGAGCATCATTCTGCTCGGCATCGGAACTGCTATCGTGACGTTTTTTGTCTTACTACTCATTTTTTCCTTAATCGCCGTGGTGGTAGGAATTTTCGCTGGGATATATCATGGCGTATATGATTTCGAAGCTACTTTGGCAGGGGGCGAACCGGCCGCCGCGTTTGTGGTTGGGGTCTTAATCATTTTGACCTTCCTGATGGTGACCACCGTGATCAAGACGGTGATCTTTCAACGCGGCATCGTCTTTCAGGCCTGCCGCACCGCGTCCATCTCCGACTCCGGCGCCTTCAACCGGGTGCTGCAGTCCACCGCCGCGGCGCCGGCGCACGGCGAGGGTTTGGCGGACGCCTTCGATGTCGGGGCCATCTGACCGGTGAGTTGGCCGGCCACCTATTACGACGGGAAAACCTCCGAAGCCCACCAGGTTTCAATCCGCATTCTGGGCGAACAACTCATCGTTACCGGCGCCAATGGCTCGACTCTCACCCATTGGCCGGCGGCGGACGTGCAATTGACCGACAAGCCCGGCGGCGGCGGGCCGCCCCGGTTGTGTTGCGGCCACGGCCGGGACGACCGGCTGATCCTGGCCGACGAAGCGGACCTCGAATGGATCGAGCCCCATTGCCCTAACCTGCACCGCACCACCCCCGGCTGGAACGTTTACTGGAAACCGGTCGTGTTGTGGGGCGGCGGGGCCGTGGTTTCGGTCTTTCTGCTGGTCAAGGTCCTGATCCCGGTTCTGTCCGACGATATCGCCCGGGCCATTCCCGACGGACTTTACCATCGGATCGGTGAAAACGTTTCCGCACAGGTGATCAAGCTATTGCAATTGACCGGACTGGCGGACAAAACCAACCCGGTCTGCGTCTACGGGGCGGGCACGGTGGTTCTGGATTCCCTGGCCGCCCGCCTGGCGCAAGGACTAGACGTGGGTGTGCCGGTGGACGTCACGATCGTAAATAGCAAGATCGTAAACGCGATGGCTCTGCCCGGCGGACGGATTTTCGTCTTTCGGGGGCTGATCGATTTCGCCCTGCACGGCAATGAAGTGGCCGGTGTTTTGGCGCACGAAATCGGCCATGTCGCCAAGCGTCATCCCATGCAGCAAACGGTCAAGCAGGGGACGACTTCGCTATTGATCGGATTGCTGATCGGCGATATTACCGGCGGCACGGCCATCGCCGGCATGGCCAGCACCTTGATCAACACATCCTACAGCCGCGACGCCGAGCGAGAAGCCGACGCGATCGCCGTGGAACTGATGAACCGGGCCGGGTTTTCCGCCCGCCAACTGGGGGATTTTTTCGAACGCCTGCAAAAAAAACAAGGCGGCAAGTACGAAAAATCCATGGCGCTGGTTTCGACCCACCCCTTGACGGCGGAACGCATCGATGCCGTCCGCCGGGATGCCGCCCGTGACGCGCCGGCGATGAGCGAGGAAGACTGGCGGTCGGTCAAGCAGCTATGCAAATAGCGTCGACCGTAGAATTCTAAAACCGCACCGAAACGCTGAAGGATCCGAACTGATCCGGGTTTTCCTGGGAAACGAATTCCTCGGTACGGATGACGTGGGTGTAGGCGAGGCGCACCCGGCCCAGCGTCACGGCGGCGCCGAACTGCAGGTCGCCGACCCAATGGCGTTTGTCGACGCTGTGGCTGTCGGCGAAGGTATTGCCGTCGAGAAAGATGTTGCGGCCGACGGCGCGGCCCTCGACCCCGGCGAACAGGTACCAGCCGAACCGGTCGTCGGGAATGAAATAGCCCGATCCCGGCAGGCTCGGACGGATGCGGGGCGGACCGTAATCATTGGGCAGGTCATCGCCGAAGCGCATGGTCACGCCGGCGGCGCCGTAGGTGAAGACATTGCCGAGGGCGAAGCCGGCATGGGGGATGAGATCAATGCCCAGCCCCCGGGGCGTGATTTCATGGCGGTTGCGCCATTTCCGTTCATAGAACAGCACCACCCCCGGTTCGGTCTTGAGCTGATGGCTCCATCCTTCGGGGCGGGTGGCGCCGATGGCGTCATGCCAGCCCTTTTGGGTGAATTCGGCAAGAGAGGCCGGGCCGATCAGGCCGATGTTCAGTTCCAGATTGTCGAAATGTGAGCCGGTGTCGGAAATCAGGCCGACGCCGGCGTACAGCCAGCCGGCATACGAGCGGTCGTCGGGTTGGGCGTCGGTGCGGGTGATGTCGTCGGGGGTGAACATGTTCTGACCGAGCGAGTAGCTAAGCCGCTTGCGGCCTTCAATCGCGAATACCGGCACGTAGGAAGCGCCGGTGCGCACCCAATCGGGGACGGTGCTTTCCGCCGAAATCCATGAAAAGCGCATACCGTTGGTGTAATGGCGGTCGGTGCCGGCGCCGAACAGGTCGTTTTCGACTTCCAGGGTGAAGATGCCGCTGGTGTCTTCCTTCACCTCCGCGCCGGCGAATTGGGGCAGGCCCAACATCAGCACGATGGCGAGTATCGGGGGCCAGCGTGTCATCGGGCCGGAGCCTCAGCGATAGCG
>JAOUPW010000432.1 GCA_029879665.1 Rhodospirillales bacterium
TTTTGATTGATGTCATTTTGACAGATAACGTATGCGGCTGTCTTATATTTCATGGAAAATTAATTTAATGCAGCTTGGCCATAAATAATTGTGATAAAAAGGGAAAATTAGATACAATTTTATAAAAATAAACGGAGAAATGTTGACCCCGGATATAGATTGGGCAACCCTCGGGAAAAGGCCAAAATCCGACGGAGGCATCCAGGGGGCTTGCCATGAAATTCCTCAATGAGTTTTCCCAACCGGCGCGCCGGGCGATACAGGGTGTGTTGCTCGATATTGACGAAACCCTGACCACCCACGGGAAGCTGACGGCTCAAGCCTACAACGCAATGGAAGCCCTGAGCCGGGAAGGAATCCTGGTGGTGCCGGTGACCGGACGGCCCGCCGGATGGTGCGACCACATCGCCCGCATGTGGCCGGTAAACGCGGTAGTCGGCGAAAACGGGTCATTTTATTTCCGCTATGATGAAGAAAAGAAAAAACTGGAAAAACGGTTTCTGCAAAATGAAGCGGAACGGGCCGCCGGCCGCCGGAAACTTGAAGCCCTGAAGAAAGAAATCCTGACCGCCGTTCCCGGCGCCGCCGTCGCTTCCGATCAGCGCTACCGGGAATCGGATCTGGCCATAGATTTCTGCGAAGACGTTCCCCCCCTGCCCCGGTCCGCGGTCGAACGCATTGCCACGCTGTTCGCCCGTGCCGGCGCCACCGCCAAGATCAGTTCTATCCACGTCAACGGCTGGTTCGGGAATTACGACAAGCTGACGATGACGCGGATCATGATGGAGGAATGTTTCGGAATCGATCTCAACAAAGACCGGGACCGTTTCGTTTTTATAGGCGATTCCCCCAATGATTCGCCGATGTTCGAATTTTTCCCCCATTCGGTGGGGGTCGCCAACGTCAGGGCCTTCGCCGACCGGTTGGACGCAGAGCCCGCCTATGTAACGGAACAGGACGCCGGTGCCGGTTTTGCCGAATTGGCCGGGGCCTTAATGGCGGCGCGGCGCTAAATTTCGCTACATATGTATTTTTTTAAAGTGGATGGTTACAAATGATTCACGGTTTGAATGCGCATCGGATAAGATAACCCCCTGTGCCGCGGGAATAATGATCCCGGGATTTAAAAGATCTGCTCCGGATCAGGCTTAAATGGCCCCAAGCGGGGCCGGCGGCACGACACAGGCATTTCTAACAGGGAGAAAAAGAATGATTGAAGCATTAAAATCCCGCCGCTTTATGTTGGCGGCAACGGCCCTTGCGGTGGCCGTGTTCGGCGCACCGGGGTTATTGTCGGCGGCGGAATGCAAAAACCGCGGCGATCTCGATGTGCGTTTTTGTGATGACAACGGCGATCTGGTCGCCGATACGCCGACGGATAAAAGCAATTGGCTCGATCCCGATACGATTGTTTTCTCGTACACGCCGGTCGAAGATCCGTCGGTTTATGAAAACGTCTTTACTGAATTTATGGACTACATTGCCAAAAAAACCGGCAAGAAAGTCAAATGGTACGGCGCTGAATCCTACGCCGCTCAGGTCGAAGCCATGCGTTCGGGGCGGCTGCATGTCGCCGGAATTTCCACCGGGCCAACCGTGTTCGGCGTCAATCTCGCCGGATACGTACCGATCGCCATCATGGGCAAGGCTGACGGTTCGTTCGGCTATCGCCTACAATTGATCACCCTGAAGAGTTCGAACATCATGAAAGTTTCCGATCTCAAGGGTCGCAAGGTCGCCCACGTGACGCCGTCGTCCAATTCCGGCAACCAGGCGCCCAGGGCGTTGTTCAAATCCATGGGCGTGGTGCCGGACACGGATTACAAGGTTTCCTATTCGGGCAAGCACGATAATTCGATTATGGGCGTCGCCAACGGGGATTACGAAGCCGCCCCGGTTGCTTCCAGCGTCCTCGACCGTATGGCCGCCAAGGGCGTGGTCGATATAAACAAGCTACGCATCATCTGGCAGTCGAAACTGTTCCCGACCACGTCGTACGGCTACGCCCACAACCTTAATCCCGATCTTCAGAAGAAAATTAAAGACGCCTTTCTGACCTTTGATTGGACAGGAACCAAGTTGAAGAAGGAATTCGGCAAGCAGGCCGACCGTTTCATTCCGATCACTTTTGAGGAACACTGGTCCGACATCCGCACCATTCAGAAACAGAACGGGACGGTGTATTCACAGGAATCCCTACAGGGTCTGAAAGTTAAAAAGACGAAAAAGAAGAAAAAATAACCTGTTGCCACCTACGCCATGCAGGGCCGCCGCCCTCTTTCACTAGGGGGCGGCGGTCTTCTGCGATAACACGAGCAAGCTATGCGGGTTCGAATGATATGTTGAGCATTACCAATCTGACCAAGGTCTATCCCACCGGGGCCAAGGCATTGACCGGCGTAAGCTTCACCGTGGACAAGCCCGTGGTGATCGCCATTATTGGACCGTCGGGCGCAGGCAAAAGCACCCTGATCCGGTGCATCAACCGGCTGGTGGAACCGACCTCGGGATCGGTGGTCCTGGGCGACATCAACGTGACCGCGCTTAGCCATCGCGCCCTGCGCAAGGCGCGCCGCCGCATGGGCATGATTTTCCAGGAATACAATCTGGTCGAACGGCTGACGGTGATGGAAAATGTGCTCTCGGGCCGGCTGGGCTACGTGAATTTCTGGCAGGCGTATCTGCGGCGTTTCCCCAAGGAAGACGTCGCCGCCGCCTTCAAATTGCTCGACCGGGTCGGTCTTGGCGGATATCAGGACACCCGCGCCGATGCCCTTTCCGGCGGCCAGCGCCAGCGGGTCGGCATTGCCCGGGCGCTGATGCAGGCGCCGGACTTGTTGTTGGTGGACGAGCCCACCGCCAGCTTGGACCCCAAGACTTCGCGCCAGATCATGCGGATTCTGGTGGAACTGGCCCACGAACGGAATACACCGGCGCTGGTCA
>JAOUPW010000433.1 GCA_029879665.1 Rhodospirillales bacterium
TTTAAAATTCATTGTGGACGCCTTTGCAATTTTTGCGCTCGATGATGAAATGCTTGATCTGATGGTTGGAGCCGGATGCATCGGAATAAATGTCGCTATTGAAAGCGGCAATCAACGGGTTATGAACGATATTGTTTTAAAACCGATAAAACTTGATTCGGTGCCTCCGCTGATCAAAAAAATACGTGAACGTGGATTGTTCGTAATTTCAAATTTTATTATTGGGTTTCCAGGAGAGACTTGGCACGAAATTAGGAAGACGATCTCATTTGCCGAAAATTGCGGCGCGGATTATGTAAAATTCTTTATCGCCGTTCCCCTAAAAGGAACTAAGCTCTGGGATACTGCAAACGCAATGGGTGCAATTGGGCGCGATACGGAAGAATTTAGGGTGGATTGGCGGTTTAGCCAGATTACTTCCGACGAGTGGAGTTCCGAAGACGTAAGCGTGTTAAGGGCTTTTGAGTGGGATCGTATTAATTTTGGCACCCCGGAACAGCGTAAACGAATGTCCGATTTGTGGGGGATCGATGAAGGCGAAATGTTTGACCTTCGGAAAAAAACCCGAGATGCCGTGACCTTATCCGGTTTTGGCGCAAGCCAATCGTCGAATCCAGTATAATATTTCGGGATTAGGCGAGTGCTTTAAGCGGCTTAAATTAAATTCTGGAATTTTATATGAATAATAATTCATTGGTCAGGTTGCTAGTCGTCGTTCCGCCGATCACTAATCCTGAAAGTGACGGTGATACGATTCCCGACCGGCCAGATTTCGAAAGCCGACGCCTGGTTTCGCCGATCGAACCATTGACGGTCATCTCGGATCTTGAGGCGCGTGGTTTTGATGTCGATTTTATAGATCTCGGCGCCCAGGAAAATCTGCGCTATGAAAACCTGGCCGCCAAATCGACGGAATATCAACCCGATGTGGCGATTATCATCCAGTCAATCCTGACCTTTGCCACCGCCATGGACTGGGACGGTGGGCGCGCTTTTGAAACGATTCGCAAGAATTGTCCCGATGTCATAACCATATTGACGGGAAATTACGCGACCAATTATCCGGGCAAGGCAGTTGAAAACGGAGTCTGTGATTATTCGATCCGGGGCGAGGTCGAATTTGCCGTCGGCGAATTGGTCGATGCGATTCGAAACAATTCCGGATATGAAAACATTGCGGGTCTTTCCTATAGGGATCAATCCGGCGCCCTGCATACCGGAGAAGATTATCCTTCCGTTGATCTATCCGGACTTCCCCTGCCAGCGTATCATGTGCTCGATGAAGCTCACAAAGCGGCCTATAAGGAAATCCTTGAAAAGGGAAAAATTCGTTATCCTGAAAAAAGCGCCCATTATCGAGATATCATGCTTTCGAGAAGCTGTGTCCTAAGATGTTCTTTCTGTTCCGTAGCTCCATTGCGGGGGCCCCGTCAGAAATACCGGCGCAAGCCAATGGACCTGATTATCGGTGAGATCGAACAGGCTCTTGATCAGGGAGTAAAAGAAATCCATTTTTTTGATGATTTATTCGCTTCCTCGGAGCAAGAAATCCTCAGTTTCACCGAAGCACTTTCCCGCCGCGGACTTAAATTTCCCTGGTATGTTGCCCAGGGCATGCCGCTCTGGCCGCTCAGCAAAAATGTTCTTGCGGCGATGAAAGAAACCGGTATGTACCGGATTATCTGTCCGCTGGAATCCGGAAATGATCGTGTGTTAAGAGATGTGTGCGGCAAGATCCATTCAAAAATAACTCATCATCACAATGTTATCCGTTGGTCGAAGGAACTTGATCTTGAAATCATCGGTATGTTCGTGATCGGCATGCACGGTGAAAGCCGCAGTGAAATCATGGAGACGATACAATTCGCCGAGGACCATCCTGAAATCGACTATTCGGTCTTTTCAATCGCCACCCCCTTGGTCGGCACCCGGCTGATGCGGAATATCATGCGCGATGATGGGCTGGATGATCCTGATAAGATTAACCGGGTGATTAAGCGCACCGTAGGGCTTTATGAATCCACGCAATTCAAAAGTTATGAAATGGGAGTGATCCGAACATTTGATTGGGATCGCATCAATTTTTCGACTCCGGAGCGGCGCGTTAAATATGCACGCATGACCGGCATGACTTTGGAGGAATTGGAATCCGCACGGCAGGATTCCAAGAATGTTTTTTATAACTTTTTTCCAGATTATGATGGGCCAAAATCTTTTTCCGAACTGGTTGATCATCCCAACATGTTTATCGATCTGATTCCTGTAATTCCAGAAAAAGTCTATTCATGAATCTGGTCGTCGGTTCAGGCGGATTCCTTGGTCGGCGGTTTGCGGAATCTCTGCGTCATCGGCAAGGTGGCGTTATCGCCGCGTCGCATCAGGAAAAATCCGATTTGCATTTGGACTTGCGCGAAGATCCGAAAAACCTGGATATCCCTCGGGGCATTCGTTACGCCTTGATGCTTTCAAGCGTGACTTCCGTTGATGATTGTTTCAATGAGCCGGAGCGGACGCATACTTTAAATGTCGTCAACACCATAAAACTGGCAACCCGGTTTCAAGAATGTGGCGTCGTGCCTGTATTTTTTTCTTCTGACCTGGTGTTTCGGGGCGATAAGGGAAATTATATAGAAGAGGATGATACCGAACCGCTCACCGAATACGGCAAACAGAAAAAAATAGTCGAAGATATGCTCGTGGCAGAAATTCCGGAATCTATAATTATTCGATTAGGCAAGGTTTATACACTTGAAGATGATGATACATCTCCGGTGCACGGTTTGATCGAAAGCCTTTCCTGTGGCAAACGCGTTCGCGCGGCGACGGATCAAGTGCTGACGCCGACGCTGGCCGGTGAAATCGTTGATAGCGTTATCGATTTGATGTCGCGCGGCGCCAGGGGAATATATCACCTGTCGCCGGGAAGGCAGGGTATGGTCAGC
>JAOUPW010000434.1 GCA_029879665.1 Rhodospirillales bacterium
CTTGCCGGAATTCTTGATCCGTTCATCGTACTTGAAGATTTTCGCGCCCTGCTCCAGAGCATTGCGCAAGTAGGCGCTGGTGAGCGGAAGCTGTTTGCCGCCGATTTTCGCCCCCTTGCCGCCGTCGCCGGGAACATTGGCGAGACGTAGCGCCAGGCGATCCATGCCCAGTTTTCGTGCCGCCTTGTCCATGATCGGCTCGAGGATATTGGCCGTCTGGTTTTCGCCCGGACCACGTTGCGGCCCCTTCGGCGGGGTGTTGGTCAGCACCGGAATGCCGCGATAGCGCATGCTTTCCGGCTGGAAAATCACCGAAGCGGCATCGCCGAAATTCTGGAAATCCCAGAACCCCGACGTCGAGCCGTTATCCTGGACAATGTAAGAATCAATCGCCGAAATCTTGCCGTTGGCCTTGAAACCGATCTTGACCCAACCCTGGAATCCGGCGCGGGCGGAGCCGTTGTAGAATTCCTCGGCGCGGCTGACCCGCAACATGACCGGGCGTCCGCCGATTTTTTTCGAGACCAGCGCCGGCAAGGCCATCAAGGGATAGGAATATCCCTTGCCGCCGAAGCCGCCGCCGCAGAATTCGGAAACCATAACCACATCGCCCGGATCGATGCCGACATAGTGGGCGAAGCTGGGCACGGCGAAGGACGACGACTGAGTGGATCCCCAAACGTGGCACTTGCCGTTCGCCCAGTATGCCGCGGCGGTACGCGGTTCCAGGGCATGGTGGGCATTTGCGCTGCTGACGAAGGATTCCTCGACGATCACCTTGGCGTCCTTGAAACCTTTTTCCAGATCGCCGAACGTCCATTCGATCGCGGGTTTGCCCATGGGCAGCTTGTCGTCGCCGGCCAGCGCAAAATCCTTGCCCGACCATTTGATCTGCTGAAGTTTCACGCCCTTGCGGTTGGCGACATTTCCGCCGGATATGGCATCGGCGCCACCGGGTTTCAGGCTTTCCAGGGGGTCGATGACGAACGGCAAAGGTTCCAGTTCGATTTCGACCGCTTCGATGGCGTCGGCGGCTTGTTGTTCCGTTTCCGCCGCAATGGCAAGGATCGGTTGGCCGACAAACACCGGATTCGCGGTCAGGATCGCGTGACCGGCATCCTTCGGCTGCTTGACCTCGCTGGGCTCGAGAATTACGACAACGCCCGGCATCTTTTTTGCCTTGCTGATGTCGATGGATTTCACCTTGGCGTGGGGCATGGGTGAAGACAGAATTTTGCAGAACACCATGCCGTCGGACCGGAAATCTTCGGCGTATTTTGCCTTGCCGGTAACCTTCGCGTGCAAATCAGGCGGGGTGACGTTTTTGCCAATAACCTTATAAACCATGATTAAGCCCTCCCCGAGGCGCGCATGACGCCCTTCAGATAATGATCATAGGCGCCGCACCGGCACAGATTGCCGGACAGTGCGCGGCGGGCTTCATCCGCCGTCGGCTTGGGGTTTTTATCAAGAAGCGCGACCGCCGAGAGAACCTGCCCCGGCGTGCAGAACCCGCATTGCGGCCCCATTTCATCGACAAAAGCCTGCTGAACGGGGTGCAGCTTGCCGTCCGGGCCTGAAATCCCCTCGATGGTGGTAATTTTCTTGCCCCGGACCCGGTGGGTCAGGGTCGAGCAGGAATAAATCGTTTGTCCGTCGGAAATCACCGTACAGGCACCGCATTCGGCCTTGTTGCATCCGATCTTGGTGCCGGTCATCCCCAATTTATAGCGGATGGTATGGGACAGGGTTTCGTTGGGCGCGACATCGACACGGCGTTGCTTGCCGTTAATGTTGAGCGTAATCATCCGTTCCACGCCCCTGGTCGCGGCCTTGGTCGCGGCCTGTGCCTGATTGCCGCCGCCGCCGAAAATATATGCCGAGGCAGAAACGGCGACACCGGAACATACGACCCCGCGCAGGAATGCTCGGCGCGTGGTGCCTTCGGTACGCCAGGATTGAATGGGAAGATCGATCAAACCTCCGGCGATTTCTTCCGTTGCCGGACTCCAATCAAAATCTTCCGCCGGATCGGGCGGAAGATTTACGCTCTCATCCACGATGTTGTGGCTGACCTTGTGATCCATGAAAAAAGCCTCCCCTCAGACAAACGAATGCAAATTATTATTACTTATTACGACCGATGGTGGTGTAATTTTGCATCCAATGTCAACTGACTTTGTAAAATCGCAAAATTGTATATTAATTATATGTAATATTCGGGGATGGAAACCATCGCGCCAATTAGGTTTACGTTTTTGATTACATGCACTTGTTTGGTGTTGCTGTTGCGTGCCACTCAGGCTGCCGCCTTATCGCCTATCGATGCCGAGGTGCAAAACCTCCGCGCCCTGCCTCCGGGATATGATTCCTGGTGTGAAAAAGGAAACCTGATAATCAAGGCACCCGCCTCGGCGCGTTTTCGCATCAAGAACGCCGCCCTCTGCGTCGGCAAGCCGGAAGGATATCCCGTGTGCTCTTCGGGGAAAGGACCCTTATCCAGAACAGACGGCTCGGCGGTCCCGGTGTGTTCGCAATTGTCCGCGCCCGGCGCCTAGAACGGAAAAGCTAGCCGCTGATGTTCATGAAGCTGGGTTCGCAATACTGGCGGCGGCTTTTCAGTTTGCTGCAAAGATTGCTGGCTTCGCCCTTGTTGGCCAGCGGGCCGGCTTTGAGGCGGTAGTAGATTCCCTTGCCCGCGCCCAGGTTGACCTGGGACACTTCGTGTTTCAGTCCGCCCAAGAGCGCGGAATGGGCGCGGCGGAGTTGGGTCCAGCCGCGGTCGGCATCCTTGCGCGACTTATAAGACGCAAGATGAACGGCAGGAGACATCCCCGCGCCGGAAGACATGCCGTCCCTTGAGGCCTGAGTCGAGGCCGGCTTCATGGGCAGCGGGCTCATGCTTTTTTCGATCGCCAGGCGTTCCTTGGAATA
>JAOUPW010000027.1 GCA_029879665.1 Rhodospirillales bacterium
GGTTGTGGGGGGGGGGGGGGCCGGCCCAGGAACGCCGGAAACCGTACCTTATATCGCCAGGAGCGGCATCCTCGCTAACGCACCAGAAGCAACGAGCTGAACCCCCGGCCGTGCCGGGGTCTGAGTTTGAGGTCTTCGATCAGGGGGGAGTCCGCCGGCAACACCATCACCCCGGCCCGGGCTTCCGCCGCGATGCGGGCCACGGCCTCGGCCCCGCTTGCGGTAGCGGACGGGGCGGTGACGCGGATGCGCAGGTTGCGGCCTTCGGTCAGGCCCGGCTTAACCGCCGCCCAGCGGTCCCGCAACTCCGCACTGTCCTCGGCAAGCACGACCACAAGATCGCCGCCGTCCTGGTCGGCGATACCGGCGGCGGTTTCCAGCGCCTTCAGGGATTGTTCCGTGCCGTCATACAGCGCCAGCACCGGACTTTCCCCGACAAAAGGTCGATCCAGCAACAATACCGATCCGCTGGCGCCGGCGGCAACAACATGGGCTTCATCTCCACTTGCCCAGCCGGCGGACCAGTTGACGATCACCAGATCTCCTTCGCCGCTGTAGGCGAGAATTTCGGCGCTCCTGCGCCCGCGCCGGATTTCGAACGTCGCCCTGACTCCGGCCCGCGCCGCCGCCCGCTCCAGGGCGGCGCGCCTCAGTTCGGCCTGGGCCCGTAACATGCGGGCCATGTCACTGGATTGCAGGGTATGACGGGCCATCGTCAGGGTGCTGATCACGCACACCTGGGGATGACCGGCCAGTTCGAACAGGGCGGCGTCCTCAATGAACAAACCGCCCAGTTCGCTTTTCAGGCGCGCCGCCAAGTCGGCGGCCCAGTCCAACGGCCCGGAACCTTCCGCATCCGCGTCCAGGGCCAGCAACACCCGGCGGATTCCCGATTGCCGCTTGCGCCCGGCCGCCGAGGGCGGACTTTCTTCCGTATGCGGGGTCGTGTTCATGGCATCGCCTCCCGTTTGCTCAGGTTGTTGGCGGATGCGGCTTCCTTCAGTTGCACCCGGGCTTCCCTGGCCAACGCTTCCAGCCCCCGGGCGACGGCGCGGTTGACGGAACCGATGGGGTATTGCCCGTCCTTGTCCGCTTCGCCCGCCTCCATTCCGGTGAGCAGGGCGATGCCTTGGTCGACGGTTTCCACCGGATAGATGTGAAACCGTCCCTGGGATGCGGCATCGACCACATCGGCACGCAGCATCAGGTGTTTGACGTTGGTCGCCGGGATCAGCACACCTTGGGCGCCGGTGAGTCCGCGCTCGGCGCAGATGTCGAAAAAGCCTTCGATCTTTTCATTCACGCCGCCGATGGCCTGAATCCGGCCCAACTGATCGACGGAACCGGTAACGGCCAGGGACTGCCTGATGGGCGCGCCGGCGATTGCCGAAAGCAGGGCATAGAGTTCGGCCGAAGACGCGCTGTCCCCTTCGACGCCGCCGTAGGATTGTTCGAACACCAGGCTGGCACGCAACGACAACGGCGTCTTGCGCCCGAAGCGGTTGCCGAGAAACGAAGACAGGATCATCACACCTTTGGAATGGAGCGGTCCGCCGAGCTCGACTTCGCGTTCGATATCCACCACTTCGCCCTTGCCGAGACGGACCGAGCAACTGATCCGGGACGGACGTCCGAAGGCATATCCATCCAACTGGATCACCGACAGGCCGTTGACCTGCCCCGTTTTTTCGCCGTCGGTTTCGATCACCAGGGTCCCGCGTTGAATTTCTTCCTGGATACGCTCGCGGATTCGGTCTGAGCGATGAATCTTGGCATCGATCGCCTTTTGTACATGTTTGGCGCTGACGGTGTCGGAAAGATCCCGTCCCGCCCAGAAATCCGATTCACAGGCCAGATCCACCACCTTGCCCATGTGTGTGGAAAGCTTTTCCGCATCATCGGCAAGCCGGGCGCCATATTCGACCATGCGGGCCACGGCGCCGGCATCGAATGGTTTTATGGAGTCTTTCTTGTTCAAGGTCGCAATCAGCCGCGCGTATTGATGCGCCGCCTCGTCATTGCGGTCCATGCGGCCTTCGAAATCGGCGGCGACCTTGAACAGTTCGCGGAAATCCGGGTCATAGCGGGTGAGCAGATAATAAAGCCAGGGTTCGCCCAGCAGTACGACTTTCGTCTTCAGGGGAATCGGTTCGGGCTGCAGGGTCTGGGTGGTGATCCAGCCCAGCGATTCGCCCGGAGATTCGATGCGCACGTGTCCCGAACGCAAGGTCCGCATCAGGGTTTCCCAGGCAAAGGGTTGCATCAGCAGCTTGCGGGCATCGAGGATCAGATAGCCGCCGTTGGCCCGGTGCAAAGCGCCTGGCTTGATCAGGGTGAAATCGGTGAAAAGGGTGCCGAATTGGGACACATGTTCGGTGCGCCCGATCAGGTTGGGCTGGGTCGGGTGGTCTTCGTCGATCACCGGCGCCCCTTCCAGGATAGCGCCGTCTTTCGTGCGCGCGTTGTCGACCAGCACGTTGATTCGATATTTGCGGAACGCTTGGCTCTCGAGACCTTCCGGCGGGTGCTGACCGCCGCCGATCATGGCGGCCAGACCGGTAGGTTCGTGCGGCAGGAACGCGGCCGCGTTTTCAATCACGTCCTTGCGCACGGATTCGAGATAAGCCAGGACTTCCGGCTGATCCCGCCAATCCTTATTCAGACCTTCGATCAGATGGCCGACGGCGTACATGGTAATTTCCTGATCCAGGGCCTTGATGTCCTCGCGCTGTTCCTTTTGGATTCCGGGAATGGCATGGAGGAGCGTCTCCAGTTCCTTTTGCAGATCCTCCATGGCGTTCTTGCGTTTGGTTTTTTCCTTTTCCGAAAGCTCCTCAAATTTCTGAGGACTGAGCACTTCGTCCTTTTCCATCGGCGCCAAGGCCAAGCCGACCGGGGTTCGGATCAGCGCGATATCGCGCGCACGCGCGCGTTTCTGGAACTCGGAAAATCCTTCTTCCTGACGCTCCTTATATTTTTCCTCGATGGCGTTCTTGCGGTTGTGGTATTCATCGCTTTCAAACGCGGCCGGAATCGCGGCGCGCAATTCTTCGATCAACCGTTCCATATCGGCACGCAAGCGGCTGCCTCGGCCAGGAGGAACCGCCAAGGCCTTTGGCCGGTGGGGTTCGTCGAAATTATGGATGTAGCACCAATCGGTTGGAACCGGTTCGGTCATTGCTTCTTGTGTCAAGTAACGATGGACCAGGCTCGACTTGCCCGTACCCTCGGGCCCGAGCACGAACAGGTTGTATCCGTCGTGTCGCATGCCGATAGCGAACTTGACCGCCTCGACCGCGCGCGGCTGTCCGACCACGTCGGTCAGCGCGTCCAACTCGGCAGTGGTCTTGAATCCGAGGCGATCAGCGTCACAGGAGGTATAAAGGGCTTCGGCAGGAAGGGCGAGGAGTGGATCGGACATGGCATTCTCCGACTTAGCCGTATTATTCAATCCTTTATAAAGTATACACCCTTCAGGTCTGAATTTCGATTCGTTCCATATCGTCGTCGCTGAGGCCGAAGTGATGGCCGATTTCGTGGATCAGCACATGGCGGATCACGTGGGCCAGGTCCTCGCCGGTTTCACACCAGTAATCGAGGATCGGACGGCGGTAGAGAAAGATCATGTCCACGTCCATGGGCGTGTCCTGGATGCTTTTGTCGCCCAGCGGCACTCCCCGGTAAAGGCCGAGCAGATCGAAGGGACTTTCCAAATCCATTTCCCGTTCGGTTTCGGCGTCGGGAAAATCCTCAATACGGAAGACGACATTTTCAACACGATTCCTGAGTTCATCGGGAATCGCCTCGAACGCGGTCCGGGCCAGGGCCTCGAATTGGTTCAGGCTTGGAGGATGGTTTTGTTTCATGATGCCCTCAATCTAGCCCCGCTTGACCCCGCCGCCAAGACGCCCCATTTGAAGGAGCAAGGCAATTGGAGGACGGCGATGGTGAAAAAACTGACCGGTACGGAACGTTCGCGGGCGCTAAACGCCCTCGTTGGCTGGAAAGAGGCCGCGGGCCGGGACGCCATCTTAAAATCCTTCCGCTTCGATGACTTCACGCACGCTTTCGCCTTCATGACCCGGGTCGCCCTGATCGCGGAACAAATGGACCACCATCCGGAATGGTCCAACGTCTACAACCAAGTGGATATCGTGCTTTCCACCCACGACGCCGGCGGCGTAAGCCGCCGCGACATCGTCCTCGCCCAAGCGATTGATCAAGCCGTTGAAGGCGCCCGTTAGCGGCCGCCGCCTTTGTCTTCACCCACTGCGGCGATCTCCGGCGCCGGCACCGCCGCCGTCTTGTGGGTGAGTTTGGTTTCGCGCCGGGCGATATAGATGGAGGACGCGGCAATGACGGCGGCGCCGGCCCAGGTCCATGCATCCACCCCTTCGCCGAAGGCGATGTAGGCGATCAGCGCCGTTACCGGCAGGCGCAGATAATCATAGGGCATCACGGCGGAGGCATCGGCCGCGGCGAAGGCCCTGTTCAGCGAACGGTGACCGGCGGTGGCCAGGACCCCCAACGCCACCAGCCACGGCAACATGGCCAAATCCGGCCATTGCCAAACAAACAGTGCCGGCAGAAAAGACAGCGGCGTCAGGTATAACGCCATGTAGAGGGTGATCTGGTCCGGCGATTCGGTGCTGGAAAGGGACTTGATGATCAGGGACGAAAAGGCCAGGAACACCGCCGCCACGATTGCAAAAAGGATCGGCAGGTCCATTTCCACAAAACCCGGGCGCAGGATAATCAGCGTCCCGATAAAGCCGATGATGGTCGCGGTCCAGCGCCGGACGCGCACGGTTTCCCCCAACAACAGGGCGGCGCCCAAGGTGGCGAAGATGGGCGCGGAAAAGCTGATGGCGGTGGCCTTGGCGATGGGCATCATGGTGATGGCCATGAAAAAGCTGATCATGGTGACGATGCCGATCACGCCGCGCAAGGTATACATTTTGATGCGCGTGGTGCGGAGGCCGCCGAGGCCGATTTTCATCAGCCACGGCATCATGAACAGAAGCTGACCCAGGTTGCGAAAAAATACCAGCTGCAAGGGATGCATTTCGTCGGCCAGGTCGCGCACCAACACGTTCATCACCGACAATATGGTCCCGGCCATGATCATCCAGAAAGCGCCCCGGATAGGGGCGGGAATCTTAGCGAAGCCTTCGGTAATTGCGCGGACTGAGGTCATGTTGGAAAGACATTAGGCCGGTCCCGGCCCCCTGTCACGGCTTGCGTGACCAGGCAACCCTTTGTTATGCTGAAAAAAATTTGACAGGGAGAGCCTTTTGACGGACACCCCCCAACGGCAGACCCAGTTGCAACCCCAGTTGCAACCCATGTGGCGGCCGACGCCAGAGCAGGCGCAGGCAACCACCCTGGCCCGGTTCATTGAAGCTGTGGAAGACGACTGGAACGTCACCCTCGAAGGCTTTGACGACCTCTATGCGTTTTCCATCGGGGAGATGGAGAAATTCTGGCAGTCTTTTGTACATTTTTCCGGTATCACGGCGGAAACCTGGGGCGACACGGTGCTTCGGAACGCCGGCGACATGCCGGGCGCGGAGTGGTTTCCGGATGCCCGGCTTAATTACGCCGAAAACATGCTCCGGCGCCGCGACGACGCCGACGCCCTGGTTTTCTGGGGCGAAGACAAGGTTCGCACCAGGACCAGCTTCCGCGAACTTTATGATCTGGTCTCGCGCCTGGAACAAGCTTTGCGCACCGCCGGCGTCAAGGAAGGCGACGTGGTCGCCGGTTACATGCCCAATATGCCGGAAACCGTGGCCGCCATGCTGGCGGCGACCGCCATCGGCGCCGCCTGGACTTCGTGTTCGCCCGATTTCGGCGTCCAGGGGGTGCTTGACCGTTTCGGCCAAGTGCGGCCGAAGGTTCTCATTGCCTGCGACGGGTACTACTACAATGGCAAAACCCACGACCGGCTCGGCGTCATCAGCGAATACCTGCGCCAGTTGCCGAGCATCACCACTACCATCATCGTTCCCTATACCCGCTCCGCGCCGCCGATCTCCGGCGTCGCCGGCGCGGTGCTATGGAACGATTTCATCCGCGGTTTTGATGCCGGCGAAATCGCCTTCGTCCGCTTTCCGTTCAACCATCCGCTTTTCATCCTGTACTCGTCGGGCACCACCGGCGCGCCCAAATGCATCGTGCACGGCGCCGGCGGCTCATTGCTGAATCTTTTGAAGGAACTTCAGCTTCACTGCAACGTCAGGCACGACGACCGGGTCTTTTATTTCACCACCTGCGGCTGGATGATGTGGAACTGGCTGGTGACGGCGTTGGCGGCCGGCGCCACCGTGCTGCTTTACGACGGCGCGCCGTTCTATCCGGATGGCAACGTGCTGTTCGATTTCGCCGACGCCGAGGACATGACCCTGTTCGGCACTTCGGCCAAGTTCATCGACGCGCTGAACAAGTCCGGTCTCGCCCCCATCCGCACCCATAAGCTTGCAACCGTTCATCTGATGACTTCCACCGGCTCGCCGCTGGCGCCGGAAGGATTCGATTTTGTTTATGACAAGATCAAAAAAGACATCCACCTCGCCTCCATTGCCGGCGGCACCGACATCATGGGCTGCTTCGTCAACGGCAACCCCATGGGGCCGGTCTGGCGCGGCGAAATTCAAACCGCGGCCCTGGGCATGGCGGTGGAAGTGTTCGACGAAGAAGGCAAGTCGGTGACCGAAGAAAAAGGCGAGCTGGTCTGCACGCGGCCATTTCCCTCCATGCCCATCTATTTCTTCGACGATGCCGGCGACGCCAAATACCGCGCCGCCTATTTCGAAAAATTTCCCAATGTCTGGTGCCACGGCGACTGGATCGAAAAGACGGCGCACAACGGTTTTATCATCTACGGCCGTTCGGACGCGACGCTGAATCCCGGCGGCGTGCGCATCGGCACCGCCGAAATTTACCGCCAGGTGGAAAAACTGGACGAAGTGGTGGAAAGCATCGTCGTCGGTCAGATTTGGCAAAACGACGTGCGGGTGGTGCTGTTCGTCGTGCTGCGCGACGGCCTCAAACTGGACGCGGCCCTGAGCGCCAAGATCAAGCAACAGGTGCGGGACAACTGCACGACCCGACATGTGCCGGCCCGGATTGTTCAGGTGCCGGACATCCCGCGAACCAAATCGGGCAAAATCACCGAGCTGGCGGTTCGCGACGTGGTCCACGGCCGGGAAGTCAAAAACAAGGAAGCGTTGGCAAACCCGGACGCCCTGACGTATTACAAAGACCGAGAAGAACTTCGTTCCTGAGTCCCCGGCGCCCCTTGAAACCCGCCGCCGGGAACCAACCTGATTAAGCAAGACCCATTAACCGCCGAGCTAAGGACCCCCGGGCCATGAGCGCCATGAGCCGCAAAGCCGTTTTCGTCATCTGCGCCGGCTGCCTGATTGTCAGTATCGGCATGGGCATCCGCCACAGCTTCGGCGTTTTCCTGGGCCCGATGACCACATCCCTGGGCCTTGGCCGCGAGACCTTTGCCTTGGCCTTGGCCCTGCAACAGATCATGTGGGGCCTGTCCTCGCCCCTCGGCGGCATGGTCGCCGACCGGTACGGCGCCGGCCGTGTGCTGGTGTTCGGCGCCATTGTCTACGCATGCGGGCTGGCGGCGATGTCCGCCCCCGGGGAGTTTCTCGGCTTGAACCTGGGTGCCGGAATATTGATCGGCATTGGGCTCGGCTTTACCGGATTTTCAGTGGTTTTGGGCGCGGTCGGCCGGGTCGTGCCGGCGGCGAAGCGGTCCATGGCCTTCGGCTTGGTTACCGCCTTCGGCTCCTTCGGACAGTTCGCCTTCGCCCCGTTCAGCCAGACGTTGATCTCGGCCCAAGGCTGGCCGGCCGGCCTGATGATTCTGGGCGGGGTTTCCCTGCTGATGGCGCCCATCGCCATCTTTCTTGCCGGGCGGCCCGAAGACCAGATGGCCATGGGTGCGGGCAGGGTCGCCGGCGCGAAGTCAGGCTCCACCCCCGCGCCCCATACTCTGGCGCCCGCATCCCTGCGCGCCGCCCTGTCCGAAGCCAGCGCCCACAAGGGGTTCTGGTTTCTGACCCTGGGTTTTTTCGTCTGCGGCTTTCAGGTCATGTTCATCGCCGTTCATTTTCCATCCTACGTCAAAGACGTGGGCCTCTCGCCGGGACTGGGAGCGACGGCGCTGGGCCTGGTCGGGCTGTTTAACATCGCAGGCACCTTCGCCTGCGGTTACCTGGGCGGACGCTATTCCAAGAAATATCTTCTCAGTTCCCTTTACCTCCTGCGCGCCCTGGTCTTTATCGTCTTTTTGCTGGCGCCCAAGACCGAGGTCTCGGTGCTTATTTTTGCGGCCTCCCTCGGCCTGTTGTGGCTGGGGACCGTGCCTCTGACCAGCGGCATCGTGGCGCAGGTGTTCGGCCCCAGGTACATGTCGACTCTGTTCGGCATCGTCTTCTTGTCTCATCAGGTGGGGAGCTTCCTCGGCGTCTGGCTGGGGGGGTATTTCTACGACACCACCGGCTCCTATGACGTGGTCTGGATCGGCGGCATCCTTCTCGGCTTCTTCGCCGGCCTCATTCATCTGCCCATCGCCGAAGCCCCGCTACGCGCCGAGGCGGCCCAAATCTGAAATCCATACAAAAACGGCGCCCCGAACCGGGACGCCGTTTTATTTATCGGTTGCAGAGCAGGTTTACGGGCGGACGTAGGCCCAGCCCTGTTCCTGACGCATCATGATCTGGACCACGCCGGAGGTGACCATCTTGGCATTCTTCACCAGCGGCGGCTCCTTGCCTTCTTTCTTGGACATCTTCTTCATGGTGTTGCCGCAGGCGGCGAAGGTGACGTTGGGGAAACTGCCTTCGAAGCTTTCCACCCGCTTCTTCACCGGCGACTTGTCGGCGCGCAGCATCATCAGTCCGGGGCCGTAAGCGACGATTTCGACGGCTACATCTTCACCCTTGCTCTGATAATAGGTGGTGACGTTGGCGGCATTGTTGAGCGCGGTGGTCATCCTGGCCTCGTCGTTGTCGTCAACGTGGATCACCACCTTATGCTTCTCGGAATGGGCCGCTGCATCCGGCGCCGGCGCCAGCACGGCGACCAGCGCGAAAACCGCTGCGACCGCGGTAAATAGTTTTTTCATTGTTCGTCTCCTGTCAGATGTTGCGTTTCGTGATTGTTACTCTTGGTTGATATGCTTCAGGACTTCCCGGATTGACTCCGGGAAACCCGCCTCAGGGCCCGCTTTAGGGAATGGGTTTGTAGTTCAGTTCTTTTTCCGAAGCACTGACGAACCCGTACTTGCCGTAGATTTCCTGCGCCTTCTTGGTTTTCAGGTAGCCAACGTAATGCATGGCGTTGGACTGGTTGCGGCCGGTTTTTAGCACGCCGATGGCATAGCCCACCTTGCTCGCCTTGTTCAGCGGTTCCGGGATGGCAACGCCGTCGATCTTGCGGCCCTGCTTCTTGGCCTCGATCACTTCGGTGGTCCAGACGATGCCGACGTCGGCCTCGCCCTTTTCAATCCGGTCCGGCGTTTCGCGGTGATGACGTTGGGTAAACCAGGTTTTGCCCTCGATCGCCCAGCAACTCTTGCACTGCTTGCCGGCGGTGATCTTTTCATACAGCCCCATGTCTTTCAGCATTTCAGAACCGTAGAACTTAAAGATGCCCTCGGTCAGCGGATTGGGATGGGATTGCACCAGATCATCCCGGCCCAGGTCCTTGGCACCCTTAATGCCCTTGGGGTTGCCAGCCGCGACCATCAATTCGAGCTTGTTGTGGGTATAGATCTTGAACTTGTCCATTATCCCTTTTTTCTTGAGATTCTTGAGATGACCCAGGTTGACGCTGGCAAATACGTCCGGATTTTGCGCCGTGTTCTGGCCGTTGATTTTCCCCTGCTTCAGAATCTGGCCCTTCATGATCTGCCCGGGCGGAATGGTTTCGACATAAACATTCTTGATTTTGGGGTGTTTCTTGAGGAAATCCTTGATCAGTTCATCCATCACCATGAACTGGTTACCGGCCAGGTAGAGAACCAGATCGGCGCTGTAGGAATCGGCGATCTTGCCGTAATCCACTTTGCCGCCCTGATAGAACGTACGGTAATCTTTGTTTTCGTCCGCGTCCGCGTTCGCCGCCCCTGTGGCCAGGACGGCAACGGTTGAAATGACACCCGCAGCCAAAAATAATTTTCTAAACATCTGAATGACTCCTCCCTATTTCCCTGCTTCATAATTAAAATTTTTTGGGGAGAAGAACCTTAATGGCGGGGAAATCTGGAAAAAATTGGGGAAACCCCATGAAATTATCAGGGTTTACCCTGATAGGTTTCCAGCACCATCACTTTTTTCATCAGCTCTGCCAGGGATCTGGCTTCCGTTTTTTCCATCACCTTGGCACGGTGGGCTTCCACCGTCTTATCGCTGATATTCAGGTGATAGGCGATTCCCTTGTTGGATTCACCGGCCACGATCAAGCCCAGAACCTGCCGTTCACGGGGCGTCAACCGGTCAAGCAGAGCAAGGATTTCTTCCTGTTGGGAACGCACTTTCCGCGCCTTAAGATCAAAATCCACCGCCTTTTGCACCACATCCAGAAGATTCTGGTCGGGAAACGGCTTCTCGATGAAATCGAAGGCTCCGCCTTTCATGGCGCGGACCGCCATTTCCACATCGCCATGACCGGTGATGATGATCACCGGCAGCTGGATGCCCCGTTCGGACAGTTCTTTCTG
>JAOUPW010000435.1 GCA_029879665.1 Rhodospirillales bacterium
AACTGGCCGACATCGTGCTGCCGGCGGCGTCGTGGCCGGAACTGGATCAGATCGTCGGGCTGCCGACGGTTGCCGCCAATGTCGTGCTCGCCCAACAGAAGGCCGTGCGCATCGGCGAATGCAAATCGGATGAGGAAATCTTTGTCGAACTGGCCCGCCGGATGAAACTGGAACTGTGCACCGAACCGGTGACGGCAGTGTTGGACCAGCAGCTTAAGGCGGGGGTCGGCCTTACTTTCGACGAACTCAAGGAAAAGGGGTTCCATAAGGTTCCCTTCCGCTACCGTAAATACGAAGACAGCGGTTTCAATACCCCGACCGGAAAGATCGAACTCTATTCCACCCGACTAAAAGAAATGGGCTACGACCCGCTTCCCTCTTATGAGGAACCGCCGGAAAGCCCGCTCCGCAGCCCGGAGGTGGCGGCTGAATTTCCACTGGTCCTGACCACCGGCGGGCGCATTTCCTTCTTTTTCAATTCGGAACACCGCCAGCTTGCGAAATTGCGCAAGGGCAACCCGGACCCGATTGCCGAAATCCATCCGGAAACGGCGGCGCGTCTGGGCATTGCCGAAGGCGACTGGATGTGGATTGAAACGCGCCGCGGCAAGATCTGCCAGAAGGCCAAGATCTGGGACGGCATCGACCCCCGGGTCGTACATGTCCAGCACGGCTGGTGGTTTCCCGAACGTCCGGCGCCGGACTACGGCGTCTGGGAGTCCAATGCAAATGTGCTGACCGACAATCAGCCCCCCTATGATCCGGCCATGGGCACCTATCAGCTGCGGGCCCTGCTCTGCCGGGTGGGGAAGGCCGAGCCGCCGGCTGATGTGGACGCGGTGACGGTTCCGCGAAGGTGAAGGCGCGCGCTGCATTGCGAAAATGAAAATCGACTGACCGCTTCAAGGGCGGCGAAACGTCGTTCTGGAAAATCGGACATTCGGTTTTTTTTAGTTCGGAAGGCAATTCCCGAATGATTACTTATTTAGATCAATATATGCAAAATATATATCAATTGGCGAACTGCCAGCCGGTATAATCGGGGCCTGAAAAAATCGATTAAGCGGCACGGGCCTCATAGTGAAGCGCCGTCAAATGGCCGCCAAGCAAGAACGACAAGGGGGATTCTCATGAGCAAGAAAATTGGACCATGCCTGATTTCAGGTTTTGCGGCGGTGTTGCTGGCGTCCGGCCTGGCGGCGACCGATGTTGCGGCCAAGGACGTCTATGAACTGAAAATGGCAACCTTCACGCCGGAACCGGCCCCGGATTCTAAAGTTCTCAAGCAATACGCCGAGGAATGGGAGAAAAAATCCAACGGCCGCCTGAAAGTCAAAATCTTTTTCGGTTCCGCCATGGGGCCCATGCCGAAGCATCATGATCTGGTCCGTAAAGGCGTTGCCGATTTAGCTTTCTTCCAGCATGGCGTGACCCCGGGACGGTTTCCGCTGACCGAACTTATACACCTGCCTTATATGGTACCGGCTGGCGTCAAGGGGGCCGAGGTCGGAGCCATGATCATGGCCGATCTGACCAAGGAATATCTGGCCAACGAGCACAAGGGCACCAAGATCATCTGGCTTGCCAATACACGGCCCGCCTATATCTACGATGCGAACAAGGCGATCCGCTCCGTGTCCGACCTTAAGGGGCGCCGTTACCGTGCGCCGACCCCGACCATCAGCGCCATGCTGAAAAGCCTGGGCGCCAATCCCATCGGTCTGCCGGCACCGCTGATGGCTGAATCCCTGCAAAAAGGAACTATTGACGGCGTCATCACTGATCCCAACGGGACCTTCAACTTCAAACTCGGTGGTTTGGTCAAACACGAAACGCAGATGTTTCTGGCCGTCCTCAGTTTCGGATTGGTCATGAACCAGGCATCCTATGACAAGCTTCCGGCCGACCTGAAAAAGATCATCGACGGCACCGTCGCCGGACCGGAGCGTGCGGCGCGCAACGCACAGACCGCCTGGGGCGATTCGCCTCCCTTTGCCGCGTACCTGAAGAAGGCCAATTACGACAAAATCACCCTCTCGGCGGCGGACGACAAGGAAATGCGCGATTTGGCGGAAAAGTTCATTGAACAAACGCTGCAGGGGCTGGAGAAAAAGGGACTGCCCGGCCGCAAGGTCTATGCAAAAATGAAGGCCCTTTCGGCCCAATATTCGAAATAGAATATTTACAGGTTTCGGAAGTCCTATGAAACCACTCGATCTGGCGGCGCGGGGACTTACCTGCGCCGCCGCTATTTTTCTGGTCGCGATGATGGGACTGAACGTCGTCGACGTCGCTTTGCGCTCCATCTTCAACGCTCCGATTTTCGGCACCTACGAAATTATTGAACTAATGCTTGCCGCCGTCGCTTTTCTGGCGATTCCCGAAACCTTCCTCAGGGGCGAACACGTCAGCATCGAACTGATCGACCAGATCGTGCCCAAACGGGTGGCCGAGATCATGCAGGTCATCGGCATGGGGGCGACGGTTCTTTTCTTCGGGCTTTTGGTTTATTACATGATTCCGCCCGCGATCGATTACATTGAATTCAACGAGGTATCCTTCGATCTTCATATGCCGATGATCTGGCGCGGGTCACTGGTCTTGATCGGAATAACCGCGTCGCTGATCGCGGTTGGCGCCATATTCTGGCGAGATTTTTCCCGTTTGTTCGATCGGCGGTCCCGGCGATGACCCCCCAGATGATCGGTCTTCTCGGGTTGGTGGGGTTGATCGTTTTGACCCTGGGGCGCGTTCCCCTGGGCGCCGCGATGGGATTGGTTGGCCTTTTCGGCTATGCCGCAATCGATGGCTGGGACCGGGCGACCATCGTCCTCGGCTCCACGCCTTATGACCTTATGGTCTATTCGTTCTCGGTGTTGCCGTTATTTATTCTCATGGGGGTCGTCGCCACCGTATCGGGGATGTCG
>JAOUPW010000437.1 GCA_029879665.1 Rhodospirillales bacterium
CGATGGGAAATGCCAGGATGACAGCAGCGGGAAAACTCAGACCGAAAATCGCATAAAGAACGTATACTACGTACGATCCCAGCATAAAAAATTCGCCGTGGGCAAAGTTCGCCATTTGCATGACGCCAAACGCCAACGCCAACCCCACCGCAACCATGGCGTAAATCGACCCCAGAGCGATGGCATTGGAAAATGACTGGAGGAATGTTCCCAAATCCATGCTTCCGTCACTCCCTTTTTCCCTGTGAATAGGGACAAAACGAATTTTCTGTATTTTCTGTAGAGAAAAATATTCCGAGACATCCCCCGGGGAGACGGGATGACTGTGCACACCACAGCCATCCCGCCGGTTACCCCTGGACTTTCCTTTTTATTTTCTTTGATCCCACATCTGTCCCTTGGAACGAACGACGGAAATGATCTTGTCTTTCCGCGTTTCAAACCAGTTCTCGAAGTTGATCTGCGCCTGAACGCGCTTCACACCATCACGAACTTCGTTGAAGGGGATCGGCGGGGAAATCATGTTGTCGATACCCCACATTTCCTTACCCCGCATGGGCCCCGGGCCGAGAATGGTTTCGACTTGCGGTTCCTTGCGCAGGGCAGCCAGAACCTTGTCAGGATCGAAGCTACAGGCCAGCTGAACCCCCTTGGCCCAGACCCGAAGCATGATCACGTGGTCCCAGTCGATCCCGGTGATTCCACGTTTCACATCTTCCGGTCCGCCCGGGCCATAGCGCTTCATCCATGCCGCGTTGAAGTTGTGCTGGAACGAGCCTTCCCCCCACCACGGATCATCAAACAGGGGGAAGCTGTCGACAGCACCCTCGATATATTCCTTCGGCACCTTGGTCAGGATGGATTCCGTATCGAGGTAGTTAGCCGAAACAAGGCCCTTGAAGCCCTGGATGTAGAGCTGCTCGATGATCTGCACCACGAAATCAGGATAGGAGAGATTGAGACTCACCACATCCGGGTTGGTGGCAAGAACCGCCGTGACGATCGGGGCAAAATCGGTCACGTCCATGGCGTAGTGCTTGTCATACACCACATCCCAGCCGTCGGCCATCGCCGAGCCCACTTCCCAAGCCTGGGAGGTTTGCCCGATGGTATCGTCCTGGGACAACACCGCCCACCGCTTGAGATTTGGATTCCGCATCTTGTGATAGAGGGGGCGCATCATATCGATGCGCGGCGTCACGTCGCCGCCCGCAATCAGGTACGGGCGGTCAGGCTTGATATCCGTCGAGATCAGGCTGGCATAGACGACCTTTTTCTGGGTCAAGTACGGATGAACCGCGTCCGCCGGATTACCGCCGATCGCGCTGATGAACTTCACATCATGTTCAAGGACAAGCTGTTTGGCGCCTTGCAGGGCCTTGCTGCCGATGGCTTCGTCGTCAAAAGTGAACATTTTCAAGGGATACTTGCTGCCGCAAACATCCAGCCCCCCACCGGCATTCATCTCGTCAACGAACATCTGGTTGCCGGTCAATCCCGGCAATCCCCACCCAGCATCCGGGCCTGACAGGGCGCCCAGAAAGCCGATATTGACGGTTTCACCCGGTTTGGGATCGGCCGCCGACGCATTCCCATGAAAGGCAAAGCCTACGGCAACGACCATCGCACAACGAAGAAGCCCGTTCACAAAGCCCCCCCGGTCAGTAACATTCGATTCCATTGTTGTGTTCCTCCCCAATTACTACGATTGACTCACTTCCCGCCAACTATGAACCCGGACTCCAGAAACAATCCCCGGGAAGACGGAAATCCGTGCCTGATTTAATTTCCCTGCCTGACTGACTTTATGTCTTCTTTTGTGCCGCACAGGATGAACAAAAACAGGCATTTGTCGGATTCATCTTGCAGCTTCCGACAGGGGAATCAAATCATCCCTGATGCGCAAGCCAATAGAAGCCACGAGAAGACTGAATGTAGATGATTTAAATCACCTACTTTAGTTGCCTTGAGCAAAGGGCATGAAAATCAGGAAACGAAAGGCAATGCGCGCATTGAATGGCGCAGCCGGTTCACACCAAACAAAAGGTATGAACCTTTGTTCCTGAAAGGTATGAACCTTTAGCTTTGACCCGACCGCAGGGAAAGCAGCAAAGCTTCGCCAAGTTGTTCGGTATCGATCGGCTTGTGCAGAAGCAGGAACTCACTGTTCGTAGCTTCAATCAGGCGGGCGGGTTCGGTATCACCAGTCAAAATGATACCCGGCGTTTCTTCTTCCACGGCCGAACGAACAAGTAAAATGGCCTCAGCCCCGGTGCGGCCAGCTTGCAACCGGAAATCCGAAAGGATGATATCTGGGCGCGTACCCGATTCTTGCAGCGCCTGAACCGCATCCTCGCCAGAGGCCGCGAGGACAATGCGACTGCCCCATTTTTCCAACAATCCCTTGAGCGCAATACGCTGAACCGGATCGTCGTCTATCACAACGATGGTAATTCCACGCAGCGCCCTAAGATTATCTGCACGCCGCCGCGGAACGTCGATCGAATTTGATTCCGCAATCGGCACGGAAACGAAAAAAACAGAACCTCTTCCGGGTTCGGACCTGACCCCGACATCCAGGCCAAGCAACCCAGAAATACGCCTGACGATGGATAGCCCCAGGCCGAGCCCCTGCGTTCGATCCCTTTCCGGATTGCCGATTTGATAAAACTCATCAAATATCTTCGCCTGCAATTCTGGTTTAATGCCAATACCGGTATCAAAAACCTGGATATCCACAAAATCACCGCGCAACCGACACCCGATCAGCACCTTGCCCCGGGCGGTGTAATGGATCGCATTTTCAAGATAGTTGCGGAGAATCCGTTCCAGCAAGATCGGGTCCGTTTCAAGAGCCCTATCTGTAGAAACACATCGCAGTTCCAGACCCTTGGCCTTGGCCATG
>JAOUPW010000028.1 GCA_029879665.1 Rhodospirillales bacterium
TCGAACTGCTGCGCCACGACGCCGCCCACGTCATGGCCGAAGCGGTCAAGGAGTTGTACCCCGAAGTGCAGGTGACCATCGGGCCGTCCATCGAGAACGGCTTTTATTATGACTTCGCGGTCAAAAATCCCTTCACGCCCGAGGATCTGGAAAAGATCGAGGCCCGAATGCGGGAAATCGTCAAACGCGACGAAGCCATCGCCCGCGAAGAATGGGACCGGGTGGAAGCCATCGAATTTTTCAAGTCCAAAGGCGAACACTACAAAGCGCAACTCATAGAGGCCATCCCCGAAGGCGAGCCCATCGGCCTTTACCGTCAGGGCGAATTCATCGACCTCTGCCGGGGGCCGCATCTGCCGTCCACGGGCAAGCTGGGCAAGGCTTTCAAATTGATGAAACTGGCCGGCGCCTACTGGCGGGGCGATTCCCGCAATGAGATGTTGCAACGGATTTACGGAACCGCCTGGGCCGACGAAAAGCAGCTCAAGGCCTACCTGCAGATGCTGGAGGAGGCGGAAGCCCGTGACCACCGCAAGCTGGGCCGGGAGATGGAGCTTTTTCATTTGCAGGATGTGGCCCAGGGCGGGGTTTTCTGGCATCCCAAGGGGTGGGGGCTCTATCGCACTCTGCAGGATTACATCCGCCGCCGTCTGCAAGGCGCCGGATATGTCGAAGTCAACACGCCGCAGTTGGTTGACCGTTCGCTGTGGGAAGCGTCCGGGCATTGGGAAAAGTTCCGCGAAAACATGTTCACCTCGGAAGCCGAGGACAAGGTGCTGGCGATCAAGCCCATGAACTGTCCGTGCCATGTGCAAATTTTCCGCCAGGGCATCAAGAGCTACCGCGATCTGCCGTTACGCATGGCCGAGTTCGGCTCATGCCACCGCAATGAGCCCTCGGGCGCGCTGCACGGCCTGATGCGGGTGCGCGCCTTCGTTCAGGACGACGCCCACATCTTCTGCACCGAAGACCAGATCACGTCGGAAACAAAGGCCTTCTGCGATTTGTTGATGAGCGTCTATTCCGACCTGGGTTTCGACAAGGTGGTGGTCAAGTTTTCCGACCGCCCGGAAGTGCGCGCCGGCTCGGACTCGACCTGGGACAAGGCCGAAGCCGCGCTCAAGGAAGCAACCGAGGCCGCCGGCCTTGAGTGGTCTCTCAATCCGGGCGAAGGCGCCTTTTACGGCCCCAAACTGGAATTTGTGCTCCGCGACGCCATCGGCCGCGACTGGCAGTGTGGCACCTTGCAGGTGGATTTTGTCCTGCCCGAACGCCTGGATGCGGCTTATATCGGCGAGGACGGGGAAAAACATCGTCCGGTGATGTTGCACCGGGCCATTCTCGGCACGTTTGAACGCTTTATCGGCATCCTGATCGAAAGCACCGCCGGTCGCTTTCCCCTGTGGATGGCGCCCTTGCAGGTGGTGGTCGCGACCATCACCTCGGACGCCGACGGCTACGCCAAACGGGTGCTGGACGCCTTGAAGAACGCCGGACTCAAGGCGGAAATCGATGTGCGCAACGAAAAGATCAACTACAAAGTCCGCGAACACAGCCACGCCAAGGTACCGGTGATGCTGGTCGTTGGTGCCCGCGAAGCATCGGAAGGTACCGTCGCCATGCGCCGATTGGGTGGAAAAGACCAAGAAAATCTTGCGCTTGATGATGCAATTGCTAGACTTGTTGCCGAGGCGGCCAGCCCCGCTGATGGACCGCAATGAGATTTAAGCAGTATTAGAGAAACAACAGAAAGAAGGAGATAACGTAATAGCAAGACGTCCGATGATGCAGCCGCCGGCCAAAAAAGGCCCGCGGGTGAACGAAGAAATCGAGGCCCCGCAAGTCCGGGTCGTCGGTGCCAATGGTGAAATGGCCGGTGTTCTTTCCATTGAGGAAGGAATTAAATTGGCTTACGAGTCCGGCCTTGACTTGGTCGAAGTCTCGCCCAATGCGGATCCCCCCGTCTGCAAGATTCTTGATTACGGCAAATTCAAATACGAAGAACAAAAGAAAAAGAATGAAGCCCGCAAGAAGCAAAAGGTTATTGAAGTCAAAGAAATCAAAATGCGGCCCAGCATCGACGTCCATGATTATGACGTCAAGATGCGTAGCGTCCGCCGGTTTCTTGAAGAGGGAGACAAGGTCAAACTGACCATTCGTTTCCGGGGGCGCGAGATGGCGCACCAGGAACTGGGCATGAAGGTTCTCGACCGGGTCCGCAACGACCTTGAAGAACTGGTCAAGGTCGAGCAGTTCCCGAGGATTGAAGGCCGCTTGATGGTTATGGTGATCGCGCCCAAGTGATCGCGCCCAAGTGACCGTGATTTTCTTGCCGGCCAAAGGTTATCCGCAAGACCCGGCGGCGCAATCCGCCGGGCCGGTCAGGATTCCCCCAGCAGATGCTTGATCTGTTCCGGCGTCAGCGCCTCGCTTTTGCTGAAGGACAGCGCCTTTTCCTGTGCCGGCGGTGGTGCCTTGGCTTCTACTTTGGTGCCGCCGGTAAGAAGAAAATTGATGACGCGGACGACGTTGCTGACCCGCTGGCTGACGGCCTTGTGCAGATCGCCGGCATCGGCGAGGGAGTCCACCTGTAAGCGGACGGCGGGTTGGGGCTCGATATCATAGAGCCGGGCGACGACCGTGTTGATACGCTTGGACAGCGCCCGGTGCTCCTCGGCGGCGACGTTCAACTCACTGACCGCCCGTTCCAGAGCGGCCTTGACCTTGGGGTCGGTGACAGGCGGCGGGGTCATCAGCCGGCCCTTCTAATTATCTGATTTTCCATGAGTCTTGAGCCCTTTCCGAAGAAGAGAACCCTATTATAAGCCCCTATTCGGGTTCTCAAAAACACGTTTTTTGGGGGCTGGAAAGCCTGCCGCTCCCTCCTAAGGCAGCCCCGGGATGCCGGTTCGCCCCCGGCACGGGCTCCGCCTTGCATTCCCCTCCTCTCAGGTCTATAACCCTGACCCTTCTTGAGCTTTTTTTTAAGAAGACGACAACCGAGTGGTCCGGCGGGGCATGCCCAGCCGCTCTAGGACGCATGAAGCCCTGTATTGGTACGGGTCCCTGTTTGGGGTCCGGCGGGGCGAAGATAAAGAAAAGGACAGCGAAATGCCCAAGTTGAAAACCAAGTCTAGCGCCAAGAAGCGCTTCCGGCTCACCGGCTCCGGCAAGGTCCGGGCAAGTTCGGCATTCAAACGTCACGGCATGCGCAAGCGGCCGCAGAAGATGAAACGCAAAGCGCGCGGCGCGATGATTCTTTGTGATGCCGACGCCCGTATCGTTAAATCCTATATGCCCAACACCAAGTAGCTTTAAGGAAGCGGATTATGGCACGAGTAAAACGGGGCGTTACCTCTCACGCCCGGCACAAAAAAATCATCGATATGGCCGCCGGTTACCGCGGCCGCAGCAAGAGCAGCTTCCGTATCGCGGTCGAACGCGTCGAGAAGGGGCTCCAATACGCCTACCGCGACCGGCGCGCGCGCAAGCGCTCTTTCCGCCGGCTGTGGATTCAGCGCATTAACGCCGGCGCCCGCCAGCACGGTCTTACCTATTCGCAGTTCATGAGCGGATTGACTAAGGCCGGGGTTGAAATTGACCGTAAGGTATTGTCCGATCTGGCGATCCGGGAACCGGGCGCGTTTCAGGCGCTGGTCGAACAAGCCCAGGCCGCCCTCGGCAACCCAGCTTAAGTTCTGACTACTGGAGAGGCTGGCGGGCTGAGAGGGACGGTTCCAACGGGCCGGCCCGATCCGCGGTTGCAGCCGAGCGGGGGAACATATGGGAAATTTGGGCGAAACTCTGGATGCGCTCCGTTCCGAATTGATCGATGCGGTCAATGCCGCCGAAGGGCTGGACGCCCTTGAACAGCTGCGGGTTTCGGCGCTCGGCAAGAAAGGCCGCATCACGCATCTGATGAAGGAAATGGGCGGGCTCGACGCGGACGCGCGCAAGGCCCGTGGCCAGGACCTCAATGCCCTCAAAACGGACATCGCCGCCGCCATCGAAAATCGCAAATCGACGCTTGCCCAGGCCGCCCTCGATGCGCGGCTGATGGAAGAACGCCTCGACGTCAGCCTTCCGGTCCGCCCCGAGTCAGAAGGCCGTATCCATCCGATCAGCCAAACCATCGAGGAAATCATCGCCATTTTCGGTGAAATGGGCTTTGCCGTCGCAGAAGGTCCTGAAATCGAGGACGACTGGCACAACTTCACCGCCCTCAACATTCCTCCCGATCATCCGGCGCGCCAGGAACACGACACTTTCTACCTGCCGGGTGAAAATTCGAGAGAAAGCGGCGGCGGGCGCACCTTGCTGCGCACCCACACTTCACCGGTGCAGGTTCACACCATGCAATCGAGCAAGCCGCCGCTGCGGATCATCGTCCCCGGGCGTACCTACCGCTGCGATTATGACGCCACCCATTCGCCCATGTTTCATCAAGTGGAAGGGCTGGTGGTGGATGAAGCCACCCACATGGGACATCTCAAAGGCTGCCTGATTGATTTCTGCCGCGCCATTTTCGGAGTCGAGGACCTGCCGGCAAAATTCCGCGCAAGTTATTTTCCCTTCACCGAACCGTCGGCGGAAATGGACATCGGCTGCACCCGCGAAGGCGGCGAATTCCGCATCGGCCACGGTGACGACTGGCTGGAAATTCTCGGCTGCGGCATGGTCAATCCCAAGGTGCTGGAAAACTGCGGCATCGATTCCACCAAATACCAGGGCTTCGCCTTCGGTATCGGGGTCGAACGTATCGCCATGTTGAAATACGGCATCCCCGACCTGCGCACGTTCTTTGAATCCGACCTGCGCTGGCTGCGTCATTACGGGTTTTCCCCGCTGCAGATTCCGTCCATGGTCGGAGGGCTGAACCCGTGAAGTTCACCCTCAGCTGGCTCAAGGAACATCTAGATACCCAGGCTGGCCTGGACGAAATCGTCTCGCGCCTGACCATGAACGGGCTCGAGGTCGAAAGCGTCACTGAGCGTGACAGGGGCTTCGAAGGATTTGTCGTCGCCAGGGTCCTTGCCGCCGATCCTCACCCGGACGCCGACCGTCTGCAGGTGTGCAAGGTGGACACCGGCTCCGGCGAGGTGCAGGTGGTGTGCGGCGCGCCCAATGCGCGCGCCGGCATGAAGGGGGTATTCGCGCCCAGCGGCTCTCTGATCCCCGGCAGCGGCATCAAGTTGAAGAAGGCGAAAATCCGGGGCGTGGAGAGCAACGGCATGCTGCTCAGCGAACGGGAAATGGGTCTGAGCGAGGAACATGAAGGCATTGTCGAACTGGACGATGACGCCAAGGTTGGCGCGCCGGTGGCGGCGGCCATGGGCCTCGACGATCCGTTGATCGAAATCGCCATCACGCCCAACCGGGGAGATTGCCTGGGCGTGCGCGGCATCGCCCGCGACCTGGCGGCGTCGGGCCTGGGAGTCTTGAAAGCCATCAATACCGATCCGGTGCCGCCGCTCTGCGAGAGTCCAATCAAGGTCCATCTGGATCTGGATGAGGATCACGCCGATGCCTGTCCCCATTTCGTCGGCCGCTATATCCGTGGCGTCAATAACGGCGAAAGTCCGAAATGGCTCAAGGACAAACTGTTGGCGGTGGGCTTGCGGCCGATCTCGGCGCTGGTCGATATTACCAACCTGATGACGCTGGACCTCAACCGACCATTGCATGTGTTCGACGCCGACAAGATTAAGGGCGATATCCATGTGCGCATGGCCCGGGCGGATGAAAAAATGCTGGCCCTGGACGGCAAGGAATATGTGCTTGATGAAGAGATGACGGCGATCGCCGATGACCAGGACGCCGAAGCGCTCGGCGGCGTCATGGGGGGCGAACGGACGGGCTGCACGCCTGAAACCGTCAACGTCTTTATGGAATCGGCAATTTTTGATCCCGTCCGCACCGCCGCCACCGGGCGCAAGATCAATCTGATGTCGGATGCGCGTTACCGGTTTGAGCGCGGTATCGATCCCGCTTTCCTTGCTGACGGCATGGAAGTCGCGACCCGGCTGGTGCTGGACATCTGCGGCGGCGAGCCTTCGGAACTGGTTGTCGCCGGCGCTGAGGCCAGCTGGCAGCGCTCCATTTCCTTCCGTCCCGACCGGGTCCGGACTCTGGGCGGGGTCGAAGTGGAACGGAGTGAAATCGACGGCATCCTGGGCAAGCTCGGTTTTGGCGTCAATGGTTCCGGCGACACTCATGAAGTTTCCGTTCCCTCCTGGCGTGGCGACATTGTCGGCGAAGCCTGCCTAGTGGAAGAAGTCGTCCGTATTAAGGGCTACGACAACATTCCCGCTGTTTCCCTGCCCCGCACCGATTCGCTGCCCCATCCCGCCTTGACCCCGGAACAATCGCGGCGTGCCCGCGCCCGGCGCGTGCTGGCCGGTCGCGGCCTGATCGAGGCGGTGACGCTGTCGTTCATGGCCGGCAAGGACGCCGACCTTTTCGGCGGCGTGCCGGATAGCCTGCGTCTGGTCAATCCCATCAGCAGCGATCTCGACGTCATGCGGCCGTCGATCCTGCCCAACCTTATCGCTGCCGCCGGACGCAACGCCGACAAGGGCTACGGCGACGCCGCCTTGTTCGAAGTCGGTCCCCAGTTTTCCGGCGACCGGACGGAAGACGAAGCCATGCTTGCCACCGGCATCCGTGCCGGGCGCTCAGGCCCGCGCAACTGGGCGCGCCAGCCCCGCCCGGTGGACATATTCGACGCCAAGGCCGACGTGCTGGGCCTTCTCGAAGCCTTAGGCGCGCCGGTGGCGAAGGCGCAGGTCATCAATGAAGCGCCCGCCTGGTATCATCCCGGCCGCTCCGGCGCATTAACCCTGGGGCCGCAAACCGTGCTCGCCCATTTCGGCGAGATCCACCCCGGCGTGCTCGCCCGGATGAACGTCAAGGGACCGATCGTCGGGTTCGAGGTGTATCTCGACACCCTGCCCCGGGCGAAGGCGAAAAAAAGCGCGGCCCGGCCCCTTCTCCAACTGTCGCCCTATCAACCGGTGGCCCGCGATTTCGCGTTCATCCTGGATGAAGACGTCGCTGCGGCGGTGGTGGTCAACGCGGCGCTCGGCGCCGACAAGTCCCTGATCTCCGGAGTGGGGGTGTTCGATCTGTTCAGCGGCGGAAACCTTGGCGAAGGCAAGAAGTCGCTGGCCATCACCGTCACCCTCCAGCCCCGGGATAAGACCCTGACCGACGCCGAAATCGACGACGTCGCAGGCAAGATCGTTCAGGCGGTGGAAAAGGCGACCGGGGGCGCGCTCAGATCCTGAATTCCGGTTTCGCGGATGGTTACAAAAGCCCGGATTTCAACTAATCCGGGCTTTTGTTTTTTTTGTCCCCCCAGAGTAATCCAAGAAAAAATTAAATAAGAAAATCAATTACTTAAAGAAAAAACAAACTATTAAAACGGTTTATTTAATAATTCTATTTATTAATAGAAGATGACATTGGTTGTTTTAATTCATATTTAAGAAATAAGAATGATAGTAAAGCGCAATTGATTGAAAAATAAGCAAAGCGAAATAAGTGACAGATTTGTCATCAAAAACTGCATTTTGCATTGAAGATGCAAAGTCAAACACCTAGATACAAATTTATGAAGAAATAAACGTGGTGATCAAAGTCCACAGGAGAAATAACACATGGCGGATAATCGACTTTCAGTAACCGGCGTCGAACGGTTTTTCGGTGATGACGAAATCATCGTCAGCAAGACCGACCTCAAGGGGCACATGACCTACGTCAACGACGTGTTCCTGACGCTGGCCGATTACACCGAAAAGGAATGCCTGGGCGCACCCCACAGCAAGATCCGCAATCCCAACATGCCGCGCTGCATTTTCAAGCTGCTGTGGGATACCATTCAGGACGGCCGGGAAATCTTCGCCTACGTGGTCAACCGTTCCGCCAACGGCGATCATTATTGGGTGCTGGCGCACGTGACGCCCAGCCGCGACAACAACGGCAACGTCATCGGCTACCATTCCAACCGCCGCGTGCCCGACCGGAAAATTTTGGAAGGTACCATCATGCCGCTCTACAACTCGCTGCTGGCTGAAGAAAAGAAGCACGCCAACAGCAAGGCGGGCATGGAAGCGTCGATGAAGATGATCACCGATCTTTTGGCCGAAAAAGGCATGGAATACGACGAATTCATCGCCGGACTTATGTAAGCCGGGCGTTGGATCGGTGTGGTAAAATAAATAGATAATTTTGAGGATTAGGTCATGTTTGGAAGTGAAAATTCAGCCGCCATCTCCAAGGCCCTTGCCGTCTGCAAGGCGGTCGCCGAAGGGGATTTCGAGGCTCGCATCATCGGCATCACGGAAAAGGGCGAGGCGGCGGAACTGCTGCACACCATCAACCGGCTGATTGACCGCACCGACGCTTATGTCCGGGAATCCATGGCCTGCCTGGAATACGTCAGCGACAACAAATATTACCGGCGTATCGTCGAAAAGGGGATGACCGGCAGCTTCCTCAATGCCAGCCGCGTCATCAACACCGCGACCCAGACCATGGAAGACAAGGTCAAGGCATTCTCCCAAGTGGCCGATGATTTTGAACGCAACATGAAGGCTGTGGTGGAAACCGTGGCTTCGGCGGCGACGGAACTGCAATCCACCGCGCAATCCATGGAACGGACCGCCAGTTCAACCAGCGAACAGGCGACGGCGGTGGCGGCGGCGGCGGAAGAAGCGGCAACCAACGTGCAGACGGTGGCGGCAGCGGCGGAAGAACTCAGCAGTTCGATCACCGAAATCAGCCGGCAAGTGTCCCAGTCTTCGGAAATCGCCGGCAGCGCGGTGACCGAGGCCGACAAAACCAATGCGGAAATTCAGGCGCTGGCCACGGCATCCCAGAAGATCGGCGAAGTGGTGGCTCTGATCACCGATATCGCCGATCAGACCAACCTGCTGGCGTTGAACGCGACCATCGAAGCGGCGCGCGCCGGCGACGCCGGCAAGGGCTTCGCGGTGGTGGCGTCGGAAGTGAAAAACCTGGCCAACCAGACGGCCAAGGCGACGGAGGAAATCGGCTCGCAGATCGGCGGCATCCAGTCGGCGACCCAGAACGCGGTCGGCGCCATCGGTTCCATCAGCAACACCATCGGCAACATCAACGAAATCGCCACCACCATTGCCTCGGCGGTCGAAGAACAGGGCGCGGCGACCCAGGAAATCGCCCGCAACGTGGAACAGGCTTCCGCCGGAACCACGGAAGTGACCACCAACATCACCCAGGTCACCCAGGCCGCAGGTGAAACCGGACAGTCCGCGGGTCAGGTGCTGGAAGCGGCGGCGGAACTGTCGCAACAGGCGGAACGCCTGGGAACGGAAATGGATAACTTCCTGGTGGAAATGCGCAAGGTCATCTAGCCGGCCCCGTCTTTCGATATTCCCCTTTAATGAGGGCCTCGCGCTTTGACCGGTTCAAGGCGCGGGGCCCTTTATTCATGCAAGGCCAACCAATGGGCGGGGAATGTCAATCAACGACGGAAACCAAGCCGGCACGCTTGAGATTGCTAAGAAGCGTTTCCACATCGGATTCGATGTTGGAGCGGGGAATGTCGGGAAAGGCGGTGTGCAGGATGTGTGCGGCTTCGCTGGCGCTGATCGGATCTTCCAGTAACCGCCACAACGCCGTGCCGGTGGCGTTGAGTTGAAAAATTCCACCCTGGCCGGGTAAGGCGAGAAAGGCGACGCCGTCAATGGCGCGTTCGGTGGCCTCGGAGTTGCGAAGGTAACGCTGCGTCATTGTGGTTCCATCATAATGTTGGAATTAGGGCTCCGCCCGGCGCCCGTTCCAGCGAAAGTGTTTATGAGCAGACGGGCGGCGGTATCGCCCGCGGAATAGCGAAGGGTATAACAGGCCGCCCCTTCGATGATGAAAAAAATCTGATCGAGAATATCCGCCGACGGCAGGACGCGAGCAAAATTCCTGAGGATGGTCTTTTTCATCAACTGGCCCCGGTCGCCGTCCCGGAGTTCAGGTTCGACTGTCTCCGCCACCCGCTCCAGTTCAACAATGCCGATGATGGGAGCGGAAATGCCGTAAGGGGGAAGCAAATGTTCTTCCAAGTCGAGATAGAGAAAACGGTCGCTTTCCGGGCCACGGTGGGTGTCGATGAAATTCAGAAAATCGGAATGGGACGCTGCCGGTAGCGGTAGGCGAAGGCGGGGAAGAATCCCCGGCGCTATGCCTAACGCCGAATTTCCCCGCACAGGAAGGACGTCATCGGCAAACACCCGGATGCCCTGTGCTGCGAGATGGGCCGCCAGCGTACTTTTTCCGGAGTTGTAAGAGTCTGGAAAAAAAACCAAGCCGGCGCCGAAGTCGGCTGCGGCTGTGTGCAGGCACATCAGGTCCGGTTGACTTACGTTAAGGGCCTTGATCAGGTCGACCAGGAAATCACACGCAACATTTACCGGATGACGGTAGGTTATCGGAACATCAAGCCAAGGCGAAGTCCGCTGATAACCTTCTTCGGTTTTACGAAGAATAATGGCGTTGTCCCCGGCGTCGCCATCGGGCAGGGACCGAACGGTCCAGCCTCTGAGCAGAGACGAGATGACCGGCGCCAGTTCGTCGCAGCCGTCAAGGACGACCGGAAAGGTGCAGGGATCAAAATTCAAGCGCATGTAATTAGAATAAGGATAACAACGGAAAAAAGGA
>JAOUPW010000438.1 GCA_029879665.1 Rhodospirillales bacterium
CGAAATTTTGAGCTAATTCCGGGAATTTTCCCATTCCCACCCAAATTTCATGGTTTATTTAGGGCATTTTCCCATTTGGAGCCTAAAAGCTTCCCTTTTCACACCCCCCCGTAGGCCAGCGCCAGCAGGACGCAGCCCAGCACCACCCGGTAGAGCACGAAGGGGGTGAAGGTGGCGCGTTTGAGCCAGGCCATCATCAGGGCAATGGCGATCAGCGCGGTAACAAACGACAAGGCGGCGGCGGTGACGGAGGCGGTGGTCAATTGAGCGTCGCCGGCCTGGACCAGATCAATCCCCTTCAACACCCCGGCGCCGGTGATGGCAGGAATCGCCAGCAGCATGGAAAAGCGGGCCGCATGGGTGCGCTCGATCCCCAGCAGCCGGGCTGCCGTCATGGTGATACCGGACCGGCTGGTTCCGGGAATCAGCGCCAGCACCTGGGCCAGGCCGATGATTATCGTGTCACTGAGTTTCAGATGTTCCATGCGGCGCACGGTAAGTCCAAATCGGTCGGCGGCGAAAAGGACCAGGCCGAAACCCAGGGTCGCCCAGGCAATCACGGTGATCGAACGCAGGCCGTCCGGGTACCAGCCATTGAAGGCGAAGCCCGCCCCCACCACCGGCACCGTGGCTACAATAATCAGACCGGCGAGACGCACGCCGGGTCCGGCGCGCCGGCCCCGGGCGGCCCCCGCCAGATCCCCGAGGATGGCGGCCACATCCCGCCACAGGTAGACCACCACTGCGCCCAGAGTGCCCACATGAACGGCGACGTCGATGATCAGGCCCTGGTCATCCCAACCGGTAAAATAAGGCACCAGCACCAGATGTGCGGACGAACTGATGGGCAGGAATTCGGTCACCCCCTGAACCAGGGCGAGAACGATGATATGAAACAGCGTCAACGGCGGCTTTCCCCCAAGGGCCTAGAGCAAATTCCGTGTGGATCGTTCCGATCCGCGGCGATGTATTTGCGAAACAACAACTCTAATAAGATAGAGCATTTCCGCTGATTCTAATCAAACCGGAAATGCTCTAGGGCCGCCACGGTAACACCTCCGGATGCCCGGCCCAAGGGCTTCAAT
Source organism: Rhodospirillales bacterium (assembly GCA_029879665.1). Classification (GTDB taxonomy): domain Bacteria; phylum Pseudomonadota; class Alphaproteobacteria; order Rhodospirillales; family JAOUPW01; genus JAOUPW01. The sequence goes on from JAOUPW010000438.1 coordinate 1,086, forward strand.
CCGCCGTCTCCGGATATCTTTTCTGGGAGTCAGGAGGCCGCATCAAGGTCGTATCGATCATCAATGGGGGGCCGTGACCTCCGTTTTGAAAAACTCGAATTTACCCATGGGCCCGAGGGCGATCTCGTCCAGGTAGATGAACCTGTAATCGAAGGCATGACGGAACAAGCCCGTAAAATAATCGCGGAGCCCGCTTTCCTCTTCTTCCGACAAGCTTTGCGGCGCTTCGACCCGGATATGGATTTCCTGCAGGGTTTTCTGGATCAACTGAAACCGGCGAATGGATGGGGCAATGGAACAAATGGTTCCTTCGTTCACAATGACGGCCATTTTTCCTCCATCCGGGAGATGCAGAAAGTTCCGCTCCCGTCCCAGGATTCGTGCAAGTACCGGCAGTCCGCGGCCGCACGGACAGGGCGGCCCCAATTCCGCGTAATCACCCGTCTGATAGCGAATCAGGGGGCTGGCGTAGTTATGCAGATTAGTAACCACCACCCGGCCCAGTGTTCCCGGCGGACAGGGCTGTCCGTCGTCGTCGATGACTTCAAGCAGAACCGCTTCCGACTGGATGTGATAGTGGTCATGTTCCGGGCATTGCAAGGCGATCGTTCCCAGTTCCGCCGTGCTGTACATGTCCACCACCGGCACGTTCCATTCCTTCCGGCATCGTTCCCGCAGCTCGGGGGTCACGAGTTCGCTCTGGGTGCGGACTTCCCGAATGCCCTCCGGCCTCACCCCTTTTTGCCGCGAGAGCTTGAGCAACTCGAGAAAGGTATTGGGTTGAATTAGCAGATAGCCGGGTTTTTCCTTGATCAGGCCGTCGAACAGTTCGTCAAACCGCAAGGTCGCGGCATAGGTGCAGGCTGGGCCCATGACCACGCCCCTGATCCCCCAGACGCCCTTAGAGACCAGGGGCTTCCCTTTCTTCAGGCCCCGAACGTTCATGTTTTTGGCCGTCATGTCGCGCTTGTGCCAAAGGTGATATCGCCAACCGAGGACTTCCACGTAACCGCCGCTCACCCCCGTGCCCTTCACCGTGACCGGCTTGCCTGTGGACCCGGATGTGGTGATGTCAAAGGTGAGGCCGTGCTCGGGCGGAAGATCTTGACTAAACAGGTCGGCCCGGGCGCCTTGGATCTCTTCACGCGTCAGGGGAGGAATCTGACGGAACCGATCCAGGGTCAACGCACCCGGCTTGAGCCCGGCCACAGCCGCCAGGCGCTCCCGGTAAAAGGGCGCCGTCCGCTGCGCGTGGTCGATTAATTTCTGCGCCTGGATCAATTGCTGGCCGAGCAGCCGTTCCATCGGCCACCATTGGGTCAGTTCCAGCCGGGTCAGGAGCGCCAACAACTTGGCATCCGGGAGCAACCTCTCAGCGCGGCGAACGCCGGCTTCCGCCGGACCCGGCCCCGTCGCCCGGACTTTCCGACTGGCGGTTCCAGCTTTTTTCGGGGGCAGTTCCGAGGGTCGCGGACCCGGTTTGGCCATGGGATTTCTTTCCCGGTTTCAAGCGGCCCGGTTTCATACAGTACGGATCAGGGCCGTTGCAGAGTATGGCATGGCTGAAGCGATAAATTTAAGCCGATATTTCCCAAATACTCACAAAATCCATGCCGATCGCACCGTATTCTCGGCGTCATCGGAATAATTTTACCTCTGTCGCCGTCCGACAGCCCTACTTTGCGGATTTGTCTTGCTGGCCTTTCTTGCATGTCCCCGCAGCTTCGAGCATCTTCGCTATCCAGGACATGGCAAAAGAGGGGGGCGATGCGCCCATGGGCACGAAACTCAACCTGACGTTTGCATCCGGCGACTATG
>JAOUPW010000439.1 GCA_029879665.1 Rhodospirillales bacterium
TTTCGCCAGCAGCCGGGGCGCTTTGCGTTCCTGGGACGCAAACACGCAAGGCACGCCTTGCTTGAGGATTCCCGCCTTTTCGCCGAGCACGGCTTCCAGGGTATGGCCGAGAAATTCCTGATGATCCAGCGACACCGGCGTCAGGACCGTCAGCAGGGGACGTTCGATCACGTTGGTGGCGTCAAGCCGGCCGCCGAGTCCGGTTTCCAACAGCAGCACGTCCGCCGGCACCCGGGAGAACGCCAAAAAAGCGGCCGCCGTGGTGATTTCAAAAAACGTGATGGCATCGCCCGAGTTGGCTTGTTCGCATTCTTCCAGCGCCGCCGCCAGGTCGGCGTCGGAAATGAGCTGGCCCGCCAAGCGGATGCGTTCGTTGAATCGTACCAGATGGGGCGACGTATACACATGGGCCCGGTAGCCGGCGGCCTCGCACATGGCCCGCAGGAAGGCGATCACCGAACCCTTGCCGTTGGTTCCCGCCACGTGGACCACAGGGGGAAGTTTTTTTTCCGGATTGCCCAGACGTTGAAGCAGGGTTTCGATCCGTCCCAGCGTCAGATCGATGCGCTTGGGGTGAAGGTGGAGCAACCGCTCGAGAATGGCCGGGTTATTCAGCTACCCTCTCCTGGTTTTCGTCCGCGGCGGAGGTTGCGGGCAGTGCCAGAAGATCCCCCGGCGGCGCCGTGTTCCTGATCAGGCTGATAACCCGGATCAGGGTATCGCGCAGGTCATGGCGGTGCACCACCATGTCCAGCATCCCGTGTTCGAACAGATATTCGGAACGCTGGAATCCTTCAGGCAGTTTTTCGCGGATGGTTTGTTCGATCACCCGCTGTCCGGCAAAGCCGATCAGCGCGCCCGGTTCGGCGATGGCGATATCGCCGAGCATGGCAAACGACGCCGTCACGCCGCCGGTCGTGGGATCGGTCAGCACCACGATATAAGGCAATCCGGCTTCGCGGACCTCATCCACCGCGATGGTGGTGCGTGCCATCTGCATCAACGACAGGATTCCTTCCTGCATGCGGGCGCCGCCCGACGACGGCACCACGATCAGGGGCGCGTCCTGAACCACGGCCAGGCGCGCCGCCGTCAGCAACCCTTCACCTACGGCAACCCCCATGGAACCGCCCATGAAATCGAAGTTGATGGCGGCAACGACCACGTTCTGACCGCCCATTTTACCGTGGGCGACAAGCAGGGCGTCGTCGTCGCCGGTCTTGTTCTGCGCTTCCTTGAGGCGGTCGGCGTATTTCCTGCGGTCTCGGAATTTCAAAGGATCCGCGGGCGGCGCCTTCAACTCGATGGTCATGTATTCGCCGCCGTCAAACAGCATCTTCAACCGTTCGGCCGCGTTGAGTCTGAGGTGGTGACCGCAGTGCTGACACACCCGCATGTTTTTTACCAGATCCTTGTGGAAAATCATTTCCTCGCAGTTGGGGCAACTGTCCCACAGGTTTTCCGGAATATTTTTTTGTCCACCGACCAGGCTTTGCAGTTTCGGCCGGACGAAATTCTTGAGCCAGTTCATGCGGCACCTTTTTTGTTGGTATTGCGTACACCCCGGGCGAGATCGGAAACGAAGCCAAGCATTTTTTCCTTGAGGCCGGCTTGAGCCTTACCGGTTTCATCCAGGTTTTCGGCGATGATGTTGACCAGGGCGGAACCGACCACGGCGGCGTCGGCCACGGAAGCGATGGCGGCGGCGTGGTCCGGGGTCTTGATGCCGAAGCCGACGGCAATCGGCAGATCGGTCAGTCGGCGCAACCGTCCGACGGCGTCGGCAACGTCTTCTATGGCCGCGGACGCGGTGCCGGTGATGCCGGTAATGGAAACGTAATAAACGAAGCCGCTGGCGTTTTCGACCACCTGCGGCAGGCGCTTATCATCGGTGGTCGGCGCGGTGAGGAAGATAAAGCTGATCCCGGCCTGCATGGCGGGCTGGCACAACTCGTCTTTTTCTTCCGGCGGCAGGTCGACCACGATCAGACCGTCAACCCCGGCGGCCTTGGCGTCGACAAGAAATTTTTCCACGCCGTAGATGTAGATGGGATTGTAATAACCCATAAGGATGATGGGCGTTTCGTTATCGTCTTTGCGGAAGCGCGTCACCATGGCAAGGGTCTTCGCCAGCGTCATGCCGGCGGCAAGCGCGCGCTGGGATGCGAGTTGAATGGCCGGACCGTCGGCCATGGGATCGGAAAACGGCATGCCGAGTTCGATCAGGTCGGCGCCGGCTTCGGGCAGACCCTGCAAAATCCCGAACGCCGTTTCCGGGTCCGGATCGCCGGCGGTGAGGAAGGTGACCAATCCGCCGCGACCTTCCTTGCGCAAGGCGTCAAAGCGGGCGTCGATACGGGTCTTGGGTCGGATTGCGGATTTGGCGGGCATGTTCATTTTCCCGCCCCTTCCATGGCCGCCACCGTATCCATGTCCTTGTCGCCACGGCCGCTCAGGTTGAGAACCATAAGATTATCTTTGGCCATGCCGCCGGCGACCTTGATGGCGTGGGCGATGGCGTGGGCCGATTCCAGCGCCGGAATGATGCCTTCCAGCCGCGTGCACAAGTGGAAGGCCTCGATCGCTTCGCGATCGGTAATCGAAACGTATTCCACCCGGCCGACATCGTGCAGCCAGGAATGTTCCGGCCCAATGCCCGGATAATCCAGTCCGGCGGAAATGGAATGGGCTTCATTAATCTGGCCGTCGGAATCCTGAAGAAGATAGGTGCGGTTGCCGTGCAGCACGCCGGGCGAGCCAGCGGAAAGACTGGCCGCATGCTTGCCGGTCTCAATTCCTTCTCCGGCGGCTTCGACGGCGATGATCCGCACCTCCGGATCATCGAGGAAGGGATGAAACAGGCCGATGGCGTTGGAACCGCCGCCGATGCAGGCGAGCA
>JAOUPW010000440.1 GCA_029879665.1 Rhodospirillales bacterium
GGTGTAGGCGGGACCGACCAATTCGAACAGCCGGCGGACGCCGTCAAAGCCATACCCCAGCCCCAGCTTGGTCGCGGGAACGGCGAACTGGGAATTGTCGGAGCATATCCTGAGATCGCAGCCGATGGCGACGGCAACGCCGCCGCCGATGCAAAACCCTTGAACCATGGCGATGGTCGGCTTCGAAACCGCGTTGAGGGTATCGTGAAACCGAGCCAGGGTCTTGTTGTAGTTGGCAACGGCGTCTTCGGACGCCCGTTCGTTCTCGAATTTTGAAATATCCGCGCCGGATACAAAGGCCTTGCCTCCGGCGCCGGATAATACGATCACCCGGACATCATCATCGGCTTCAAATTCCCGCAGCATTTTCTCGCCCGCTGCCCACATTTCCAGTGAGACCGCGTTTCGCCGTTCCGGGTTATTGAAAATGATTCGCCCGATGGTACCGTCTTTTTCAGACAGCATCTTGTCAGTTGTCATAAATTTCTCCACATAAAAAAACGATCAGATTTAACGCACGCGCCGATGTCGGCAATATCAAACTATATGGCGTTCTTTGAAGACGCCGATCTCTTCCGCCGAATACCCAAGTTCACCAAGGATTTCATCCGTATGCTCGCCCCGTTCCGGCGGCGGCGCCGTAATGTGACTAGGAGTCCGGGACATGTTGATCGGTTGTGCATTCAACTCGATCTCACCCATCACCGGGGTTTTCACCTTTTCAGAAACACCAAGATGTTGAACTTGAGGATCGGCGAAGGTCTTGTCGATGGTGTTGATTTCGCCGCACGGTACGCCGGCTTCGTTGAAGCGGTTTATCCACGAAGCGCTGTCATCCGACTTAAGATGACTGTTGATGATTTCGTTAAGGGCATTACGGTTTTTCGACCGCAGGGGCCCATCCAGATAATCAGGGTTGGTAATCAGGTCCGGGGCGTCAATGGCCCGGCAGAACCGTTCCCACGTCACCTGTCCGGCGACGGCGATGTTGATGTGGCCGTCCCGGGTCTCAAACACTCCGGTAGGGATGGTGGTGGGATGATCGTTGCCCGCCTGCCCCGGGACTTCGTGATCGATCAGCCAGCGGGCGGCCTGAAAATCGAGCATGAAAATCTGCGCCTGCAATAATGACGTCTGCACCCACTGACCTTCGCCTGAGACCTCGCGTTCCAGCAAGGCGGCAAGAATCCCATAGGAACAAAAGATACCTGCGGTCAGATCGGCGATGGGGATCCCGACCCGCACGGGTCCCTGCCCCGGCAACCCGGTGATGGACATCAGCCCGCCCATGCCTTGGGCAATTTGATCGAACCCGGGCCGGGTGCGGTAAGGACCGTCTTGACCAAAGCCGGAAATGCTGCCGAGGATAATGCGAGGATTGATGGCTTTGAGGGAGTCGTAATCGATCCCAAGCCGTTCCTTGACGTCTGGCCGGTAGTTTTCGACCACCACGTCGGATTTTTCCACCAACTTTTTGAATATTTCCAGCCCTTCCGAGTCCTTCAGGTTCAAGGTCAGGCCGCGCTTGTTGCGTTGCAGGTTCTGAAAATCAGCCGTATGCCGGGGGGCGCCGAGGGCGCCGTCCGCTTCCAGGGCCTCGGGCAGCTCTATCTTGATGACATCTGCACCCCAGTCGGCCAGCTGGCGCACGCAGGTCGGGCCGGAACGGACCCGGGTCAGGTCCAGAACCTTGAATCTGGACAGGGCTTTCGATGCGGGTTTAATTGTCATTTTTTCTCCTCATTTCCGAGGCCACAATAATCAACCATCCTGTCTGGGCCAAGCGCGTTAAAACACAAAAAAACCGGGCCCTGAGGCCCGGTTTTCATAACGATGGCAATAGCCTTGATTATTTGATCGGAAAATTGATCGGGTATTGATGACCGGATTCTTCGTTGTATTTGATGAAAGCCTTCATGATCTTCGGCATGTCGATGCCTTTCTTCGCCTTCACCGCATGGGCGCGCTCGTTGGGCCAATCCTTGAGCCTCATGGCCCAGTCCTTCTTGGCCGCCGGAGAGATTTGCTTGATCTTGACGCCGGCTTTCTTCAACTGATCGATGCCCCAGTCATGATCCCGTCCGCCGACGGCGGTGGTGTCGGCTTCATATTCTATGGCAACCTCGTCGATGATTTTAACCACTTCCGGCGGCAGTTTTTTGCGGGTCTTGAGGTTCATGGTCAGAGAAATCTGCATGACACTGCCGAAATCGGTAAGCGTGTAAACGCCGCCCTTGGTGGCTTCATGCAGTTTCAGTTTGAAATCGGTATCCGGAAACAGGACGATGCCTTCGCCGACGCCCGTCTGTAACTGCTGGGCGGCGGTCGGAATGGTCGTGCGCACGGGGATGCCGCCCTTGACCCACGGCAGGTTGGGGCCGGCGGCCAGGATTTTGCGTCCCTTGAGATCATCGAAAGTTTCCCAGTCAAAAGACGTCAACAGGCCGTAATTGTTGAAACCGGTGATCGCCAGCAGCTTTTGATTATAGCGTTTTTCATAATCATGCTGGATTTCAGGAAACTCGGTAACGATCCGGCGCAGGATTTTCACCGCCTTGTTGTTGTCGGGAGAGGAAAACGGAACATAGTACCCCAGGTTCATGGCCATTGCTTTGTCATCGTCAAAACATACGCACCAGCCGCCAATATCCAAACGGCCATCCTGAACGCCTTCCAGGGTGTCGGATACTTTAACGACGGTTCCGGCATAGTGTTCATTGAACTTGATTTTATATTTTGTTTCCTTGGCAACCCGCTCGGCGACCTTGGGCGCGAAGAATTTGCTCATCCCTTTGACGTAGGTGATAAACGGAGGATGGCCGGAGCCCATCCTCAGGGTAATCTCATTATCTTTAATGGAAACCGCGTTTGCGGTCCCGCCGGCTGCGAAAACAAT
>JAOUPW010000441.1 GCA_029879665.1 Rhodospirillales bacterium
TGCCGATCCCGGCCAGGCCGACGAACAGCAGCCCGACGGCGACCGCCAGGAAGAACGGCATTTCGGCGTCGCCGTATATGGCCACGACCGCATAGGCGCCCAGCATGTAAAGTTCCCCATGGGCGAAATTGATGATGCCCATGACGCCGAATATCAGCACCAGCCCGACCGCCACGAGCGCCATGAAGCTCGCCGCATAAAGGGCGTTCAGGGAGGTTTGAAAAATCAATTCGAACATGGAAAACCCCGGGAGGCGGAGGCCTCCCCGCAGAAAGATGCCCCGGTAAAACGGGCGGGCCGCCTGTCACGGCAACCCGCCCGCGAAATGCATACGCTCAGCGCTGATAATGCATCTGGCCGAGGGCCTCCATATGCTTGATCAGCAGCTTCTGGTGCTTGGCCATCCATTCGGGGATGGACTTGTATTCCTTGATGACCGCCTTGCCGTTCTCGATGACGACCACCGGCCACAGTCCGACCAGCGCGTTGTCGATGCCGAACAGGTCGGTTCCCCACCAGTCGGCGTCGCCGAAGGCATGCTTGCCCTTGCCGCCGGCCTTCATGGCCGTCAGCACGGCCCCCGGCTCGACGCTGCCGGCCTTGGCCGCGGCCTCGCTCCACAGATCCATGATCGAGGCGTATTCCCACGACACCGCGCCCCACTCGCTCTCGCCATAGCGTTTGGCGTATTCGGCGTAGAAGTCGTTCGGACGCTTGAAGTTGACCCGCTTGTCGTTCAGCGCCGGATCGTCGAAATCGGGGAACTGGAAGATGAAGCCTTCCATGAACTCCTTCGAAGTCTTCTCGACCATCTTCGGATAGAAGTCCGCGGTGCAGGAAATGATCTGCCCCTTGAAGCCCTGCTGGTGCAGCTGCTCGCAGATCGGATGCACATAGTCCGCATAGCAGGTGTCGAGGCTGATGATGTCGGGGTTCTTGGCCAGCATCTTGGTCACCACCGGCGCGAAGTCGGTGGTCGCCGGATCGAACATCAGCGGCTCGTCGACCATCTTGATGCCGGCGGCCTCGAAGGCGGCCAGGTAGGTCGCGACCGACGGCAGGCCCAGCGCGTCGTCCTGCGCGCAGATCACCGCCGTCTTCAGATTCGGTTTCTGTTCAGCCAGCCACTGGACGCCGGTGACGTTGTAGACCGGGTGCACCTCGCAAGGCGCGATCAGGGTCTTGGTCTCGGGCGACAGGTCCGACGGCAGCAGGGTCGAGAACAGCATGCCCTCGCGCGCGGCGATTTCCTCGACGCCGGGCCAGGTATCGCCGCCCAGCATCATGATGAACTTGACGCCGTCTTCCTTGATCAGCTTGGTCGCGCCGGCGCGCGCCTTGCCCGCGTCGTATTCGTTGTCATAGGACACGAATTCGACATTGTAGCTTTCGCCGCCGACCTTGATGCCGCCCGCGGCATTGACCCAGTCGGCCCAGATAAGACAGCCGTCGAGGCCGGGCTTGCCCCATGCCGCGACATCGCCCGTCAAGGGTGCAAGAAAACCGATCTTGACCGTCTTGTTCGCCGCCAGCGCCATGCGCGGCGCCAGAATGCCGGCGGCCGCCATAGTCGCGGCCATCGCACTGGTCGATTGCAGAATCTGACGCCGCGAAAAATCGCGACCGGAGCCTGATTTCTTCATCCTGATTTTCCTCCCTGTTTGAACGCCGCCACCTTACGGTATCCAATCACCTTACGGGTGACGCTAACCATGAGCCTGTTCATGCCGCCAAACGACACGGTAATTTTATTCTTTATCGCCCGGCGGTTCCTTTCCTCCGGTTTGCCGGCGGCCCGCCAATTCCAGCCACATCCAATCGATGTCAGCCAATTTCGGCGTTGCCTGCGACAAAATGGACTATAACTGAGAATTGACGAGACCTACAAGGATTAAGCTGAGGTCGCGAAAGGGAATCGGCAACCGGATATCGTACCGGTTTGCAACGCTCCGGAGGCCGGTGCGACGCGAGTTGCGCGGATTGTCACGGCTTTTTACGCACGGACAGCGGCCCGCCATCCGGTTGAAATTGGTTGCGCCGGGGATGAAAAAAATTACCGCGCGGGGTTCCCCAGACCGTGCGGGGCCGGCATTTCGTTGACCAGCGCCCTGAACAGGTCGCGCAGTTCCGATGACTGGCGTTCGCCGAACAGCGGGTCATCGTTGTCCTCGAAGGCGGCGGAAATGGCCTTCCAGTCTTCGTCGGTCAGGCTGTCGCGCGCCGCCGGTATGATCTCGGCCTCCTCCATGCGCATATGCCCCAACTCGAAGCGGCAATAGTCCTCCAGAACCTCGCAGAATGCCGCCAGTTCGCCGGCCGGGTCGGCTTCATAGCGATCAAGCGCCTCGCTCACCACCGTCAGTTTTTCAGGCAAACCCTTGTGCTGGCCGTCCAGTTCGTCCAGCTTCCCGCCCAGGTCCGGGCGGCGTTTGCGCAGCGCCGCAAACAGATGCGCGCTCTCCTTGGGATGATGATAGCGGTTCAGGAATTTATCGACATAGCTGAACGCCTGCCGCAGGATCGCCGCATCGATCGGCTTGCCGCCGGCCAGCGCGTCACGCGCCATCCCGCGCAGGCAGTTCAGTACGGAAAAAAGATTGCGGTGCTCTTTGTGGATAATATCCTCGGCCCTCTGCATGATGCCCCCCTTCCTGTCAATTTTGACCAGTCACGCCCAGTTTATGGATTGTCGCCACAACCAGACATGACTTATATCAATCCCGTTATATCACGGAGACGGCATTCCAGAAGGCTGGAAAGGGCGCGGGTCACTTGAACAAGCCAACGGGTCAATCCTTCGTTCCGCCCTGGGACCAGGGCGATCTCGCCAACCGGCCGGTGACCGGCGCGGTGAAGGCGCTGGCCGCCGAGCTGTTCCAGCGCGTCT
>JAOUPW010000442.1 GCA_029879665.1 Rhodospirillales bacterium
TGATCGATCCCTTAGGGGGAAGCTATTACGTCGAATCCCTGACTGCGTCGCTGGCGGCGGAAGCCCGCAAGCTGATTTCAGAAGTGGAAGGACTTGGCGGCATGACCCGCGCCGTTGAATCCGGATTCCCGAAACGCCGGATCGAGGAATCGGCCGCACGCAGGCAGGCGCGTATTGACCGGGGCGAAGAAACAGTGGTCGGCGTCAACAAATATCCCGCCGACGCGGAAGAAGAACTGGACCTGCTGGAAGTGGATAATTCCGCCGTGCGTGCGTCGCAGATCTCCCGGCTGGAAAAGATCCGTACTACACGCGACGAGGCCGCATGCCGGGCATCCTTAAACGCGCTGACCCGGGTGGCGGAAACGGGGGAAGGGAATCTGCTGGAACTTTCCATCGTTGCCGTGCGGGCGCGGGCCACCGTCGGCGAAATCTCGGACGCCCTTGAAAAAATATACGGCCGCTATCAGGCCACCACCAAGATGGTGTCCGGTGTTTACGCCAGTGCTTTCAAAGGGGATGCGGACTTCGCCGAAATCCGCGAATCGGTAAAAGTCTTCGCCGCCGAAGAAGGCCGCCGACCCCGGCTTCTTGTCGTGAAAATGGGGCAGGACGGCCACGACCGGGGCGCCAAAGTCATCGCCACGGCGTTCGCCGACTTGGGATTCGATGTCGATGTGGGGGCGCTGTTCCAGACGCCGGCGGAAGCCGCCCAGGAAGCCCTGGAAAACGACGTTCACATCATCGGCGTTTCCACCCAGGCCGGTGGCCACAAGACCCTGGTGCCGGCGTTGATCGAGGAATTAAAGAAAAAAGGCGCCGACGACGTGATCGTCATCTGCGGCGGTGTTGTGCCGCCCAAGGATTACGATGGATTAAAAAAAGCGGGCGTCGCCGCCATCTACGGCCCCGGCACCCACATCCCCAGCGCGGCCAAGGAAATCCTCGACCTGCTCGCCAGGCAACGCTGTGCGGATTAATCCCATGCCGGGTCGGGGGCTTAGGCGCTCGGTCGGGTCAGATCTTGGTGCCGACGTTCTTTTTCTGCGGCAGGTCTTCCCAATTTTCCCCCGCCGCCATTAGGCAGGTTACGCCGTCAGGCTGGGTCATGACGATGGTCCAACTGCCGTCGGGAGAGGCAAAAATCTCGATCATGGAACCATTGCTGGCAAGGCCCATGGAATGGGGAATCTCGGCAAAAGAACCTTTCAGTTTTTCAATCAGTTCGTTGCGGTCGCCACATAAAGCCTGAGCCTGGGCCTGAGCCGCCGATGGGAGAAGACTCCAACCGAAGAGCAAAGTACCGGCTAAAAACAAAATTCTTTGTTTCATAGCTCGCTCCATTCTAGTTTCAAGGCCCTCCCTCAAGTCCAAATCTTGAGAGGTCTGTTAGAGCGTTGTCACAAATCTATCCTTGTTTGTTTACTGCTCTCGTTCGGCTTTGGTTCACTCTCATTGTTTAATAATGTGGTTATGCCGACCGATGATTTCCATCACGCTTTTACCCATTGACGCCGCCCCTGGGTTCTTTCGTGATTCTTCCTGGAAGGCTAGAGGCCGTTTATTAACATTGTTTTAGCCCGCCCCTTCTTTCCCGCCAGGTTTTGTTTTTGCCTCAATTTTTTTCAAATGAAGCGTCCGGACCGGGAATTGCGCCGGGGTGCCGAGGGAAACCCGCAGGCATTTTGGAACATAAGGGGCACATGGCATATCTTCCTAATTATCGCCTAAAACCAGAACGAAACGCGAATATTGGGGTGTTTTAGTCGATTTTCTTTTAGGGAAAGGCCGTAAATAAATATTTTCCTAGAGACAATTGCCTCGTTTTATGGGATAATCTTCCCATGTTAAAGCATGCGGATGTCTGGCAAGCCATTGACAGTTTGGCCCGGGAGCATGGTTTTTCCGCTTCCGGCCTTGCTCGGCGCGCGGGCTTGGATCCCACCACCTTCAACAAAAGCAAACGCGCCACCCGCGAAGGCAAGCTGCGCTGGCCCAGCACAGAAAGCATCTCGAAGATTCTCGCCGCCACCGGCGCCCCCTTGGGCGAATTTATTTCCTATATCGGCGAAGAAGGCAGCAGCTACAGAAACATCCCGGTAATCGCCCTGGCCCAGGCCGGCGGCACGGGATTTTTCGATGATTCCGGCTACCCTACGGGCCAGTCCTGGGATGAAGTCCCCTTTCCCGATCTCGGCGATCCTCACGCCTTTGGCCTGGAGATCGGCGATAAGACCATGGAACCCGTCTACCGGGAGGGCGACATGATCGTGGTCTCGCCCCAGGCGACGGTCCGGCGCGGCGACCGCGTGGTGGTCCGGATCCTCGACGGCGAGCTTATCGCCAAGCAACTGATCCGGCGCACCGCCAACAAAGTAGAACTCAAATCCTTGAACCCGTTGCACGAAGACCCGATCCTCGCCAATGAGGATGTCGCCTGGATCGCCCGCATCGTCTGGGCCAGCCAGTAATCGGCAGCCGGCCGGTGGTGAGCCATTCCCGCGAGGCGCTCTTGTGAACACCCCCCCTATGAGTTTTGGATTATCCTCGCGCCGCCTGCGGGTCGGATTGGTTGCGTTCTATGCCGCCGTCTGGATCATCGCCGCTATCGATCCCTTTGACCGCTTCGACTGGTTTCTCGAGAACCTGCTGGTTGCCGCCTTCGCCGTGTATCTTTTCGCCAGTTACCGCCGGCATCCGTTGAGCGACCTGTCGTACGTGCTGATCACCCTGTTCTTGACCCTGCACGCCATCGGCGCGCACTACACCTATTCGGAAATGCCCATGGGCCACTGGCTCAAGGATGCTTTTGAAATGGAGCGCAATCATTACGACCGGGTGGTGCATTTCACTTACGGTTTGCTGTGCGCCGTCCCCTTT
>JAOUPW010000443.1 GCA_029879665.1 Rhodospirillales bacterium
CACCGCCGCAAGGGATTCATTTCTTCCACGAAGGAAAATTCGTCGGGCCCTTTGTCTACCCTCTGAATTTCCGCCTTAACATGGATACCCTCAAACGGGAATACTTCGAAAAAACGGATACGCCCCAACCCATCCGCTTTTTTTGTTCGGGTGATGAGTATGAATTTTGGGGGCTTGTTGCCGGTGATTTTCATCTCATTTGCCCGCAAGAAGGTGGCACTTTGTTCCTTCTCGGCACCGATCGTCTGGGCCGCGACATGGCTTCGCGCCTTTTGTACGGCGGCAGGATATCCCTTACGGTTGGCCTGATCGGGGTCACCATAAGCTTCATCCTCGGCATTACCATTGGCGGTTTTGCCGGATATTTCGGCGGCATGGTCGATTCCGCCGTGCAACGGGTGATCGAGATTTTACGCTCGCTTCCCGAACTTCCCTTGTGGATGGCCTTGTCCGCGGCCCTCCCGGTGAGCTGGAGTCCGATACTGGTTTATTTCGGAATTACCATTATCCTCGCCCTGCTCGACTGGCCAGGGTTGGCCCGCGCGGTGCGGTCCAAGCTTCTGGCACTCCGTGAAGAAGACTATTGTTCCGCCGCCCGCCTGATGGGAGCCAGCCCACGCCGGATCATCGGACGACACCTGCTGCCGAATTTCATGAGCCACCTGATTGCGTCGGCAACCTTGTCCATTCCCTCCATGATTCTGGCGGAAACGGCGCTCAGCTTCTTAGGCCTCGGCTTGCGGCCCCCGGTTACAAGCTGGGGCGTGCTGCTGGCGGAAGCCCAGAACATCGAGGCAGTGGCCCTATACCCCTGGCTGATGCTGCCCATGCTGCCGGTGGTGATCACGGTGCTGGGATTCAATTTCCTCGGCGACGGCCTGCGCGACGCCGCCGATCCCTATAAATAAAGCGGGATCTGATTCTAAATTACAGCGGCGGGCCTTTTTTCCTGAGCCAGACATGGGAAATGTCGCGCTTCATCAACCACACGCTGGATTCATAGGCACCTTCGGAAATGGGCAACCTCGATAGCACGGTGTCCTGCAGCTCATCCTGCATGTACTTCTTTACGAACCGGCTTGACCACAGAATTTGATAGCCACCGCCCTGAATCAGGGCGGCCACAGCCAACTGTTCGTTGTAACCGCGCCAGCTCCAGGCCCGCGGATAATCCTCGGGCAGAAAAATATCATGGATCTGAATCAGGACACCCGGCGGCAGGATCGGCAGGATCACGTTGAACAGAAAATCCACGTCACTGCCCGGCATCAGGATATGACTTGAATCGATACTGAGAATATCGCCGGCGCCAAGCCCGGTGAAGCAGGCCGCCCCCGCTTCATGAACAGTGGAACGGATCACGTTAATGCCCAGTTCATCAATCGACGCCCTCGGCGCCGGATCAATGGCGGTAACGGAGCAGTCAACCCTTCCGTCAGTAACGGCGCGAACGTAAAAACGGGTCGAATGTCCCGAGCCGATCTCGATGATCCGCCCGGGGCAATGCTTCAGCACCATGGCGTAAGCGACAGCGGCATCCATTCCGGGAAACCAATCCTGGCGCCAACGGGGTGCCGGCGGCGGCTCATTGCCAATGGCGGCCATGGCATCGGCATGGGCCTCGACGCTATTAATCAAGGACGCGAAAATATCCTTATGGGCCTGAAAAATTCCGTCCAAGGCGCCGTAGGGCGGGCGCCGTCCCGGCGGCGGCACGGTTCCGGCATAACGGTAGGGAATAAAAAAGCCCCGCCGGGCGATTCCCAGAACTGTCGCCAGTCCCATAATGACTCGCCTGACGCTTCCACGCAGTGCGGAAAATCCGGCCATGTTCTTTCTCCTCAATGGGCCAAACTTTTCCAGGGGATTGTCATGTGCATACCCGTCTTTCCATGTTCCCGCGACGAGGAAAAAGAATCAGGGGAAAAGACATCTGTCCCCGCTCACCATTGCATACCCCTTGTTGGCGGCGGTCACGGTGAAACGGTATTCTTTATCACCGGCAACAATGGAATGATGCAGGGGAAGCCTACCCGTGGCTTCGGAAACCTTGCCGCCGATATGCGTAAACCGCACGCTAACCGGTTTATCCTGATCCCACCATTGTTCCTGACGGCCCTCGGCATCGGTCGCGGCTTCGCCCTCCGCAGTGATGGTAATGGCGTTGTTGGCGAAACTGACTGAACTGTTGGCTCCCTGGTAGAGGTGCGTTTTGACGTATAGTTTCTTACTCACCGGACGCTCGTCGCACGATCGGGTATTTTCCGCTCCCTCGATCAGAAAAATCAGCCGTGATGGCTCGACGCCGGCATTAATTTTTTCCTGAGCAAGTTCATAAATTGGTTTCAGGTTTTTGGGCGGAACATCCCGCTCGTACCTTTTCCGCCATTCCTCGACCCGCAACAGTTCACCTTCGATCGTTGTTTTCTGTTCGTCGATGATTTGCCTTTGCCGTTCAACGTTCCCGGAAAGTCTGGCGTTTTCACGAACCAAGCGTTCGTTTTCCGCGATCGATAAACCGGCGCCGAACTCATAGGCATAAAGCCCCGCCGCGGCAACGAGAAGAATTCCGGCAATCCATTTCAGGAAAATATACCGGATGCGGCGGCGGCGATTGCGGCGTTCTTCATGCAAACCGAGAAACATCCCGGATACTCCCTATCCTTGCCTCCCCAGACTGTTACGCACTAGCGGAAAGGAGGCAAGGGCTGATTGGCAACAATTTACATAAAAAGCTATCTTTTACAAACTGTTAGGACTGTTTGGCTAATCTCGCGGAAGGTTGTGGATTGGTCGTCCCGGCCTTAACATGAACACGTGGGCCGGAGCGGCCCAAGGAAACCTTATGGAATTTTCGCCCGACACCTCAATGGCCATG
>JAOUPW010000444.1 GCA_029879665.1 Rhodospirillales bacterium
CTACTTCGCCGCCCGCATCGCCGACATCCGCGAGGTCGCGGCTCGCCTGATCCGCAACCTGACCACGGCGCCCAAGCAACCGCCGGCGAAAATGCCCCGCGACAGCATTGTCATCGCCGAGGAACTGACGCCTGCGAATACGGCCCAAATGGACCCGGCCCGGGTCGCCGGCGTTGCCGCCATCCTGGGCGGGGCCGAAGGACATACCGCGATCATCGCCCGGGCGCTTGGCATTCCCGCCGTCCTTGGCGTCGCCGGGCTTCTGAAATATGCGTCCCCGGGGGACAGCATCATTATCGACGGCGAAACGGGCCGGGTCGTCATCAACCCGAATCCGGCCACCCTGTCCGCCTTTCAACGCCGCCGGGAAGAACTGCAACGCAACCTTCGCAGCCTTTCCCGGTTGCGCAAGTTGCCGGCAGTCACCACCGACGGCGTCCAGATCGAACTGGCGGCCAATGTGGAACTGCCTATCGAAATGAGCCTGGTGCGCCAGGTCGGCGCCGCCGGGATCGGCCTGCTCAGGTCCGAATTCATGTTCATGAACCGCGAAGACATCCCCAGCGAAGACGAGCAGTACAATAATCTTCGGACCCTGATCGAACCCATGGCAGGCAAGATGGTCACCATCCGCACCCTCGATGTCGGCGGCGAGAAAACGGCCTCGTCTCTGATGGAAGGGTTCGGCGATAGCGCTGCGTCGGCCTTGGGATTGCGCGGCATCCGGCTCTCGCTGGCTCGCCCCGACGTGCTGGAAACCCAATTCCGGGCTATTCTTCGGGCCGGCGTTCACGGCAATATCCGCATCCTGATGCCTATGGTCAGTACGGTTTCCGAAATCCGCCGCGCCCGTGAACTGTTGTTGAAAACGAGCCGGCGCATGAAGCGCCGGGGCATCGCCGTCCCCGACCCGCTGCCGCCGCTGGGCGTGATGATCGAGGTTCCCGGCGCGGCACTTGCCGCCGACGCTCTGGCCCAGGCCTGCGATTTTTTCGCCATCGGCTCCAACGACCTGACCATGTACACTCTGGCCATCGACCGTAGCGATGAACATGTCGCTTATCTATACGACCCCCTGCATCCGGCGGTGTTGCGCCTGATGCAATTTGCCGCAGCCGCCGGCCTGAAAGCCCGGATTCCCATTAGTATTTGCGGCGAGATCGCCGGCGACCCCCGTTTCACCGCTCTGCTGCTGGGACTCGGTTTTCGCGAACTTTCCATGTCACCGGGAAATATTCCCAAGGTCAAACAGCGCATCCGCGGCCTCAACATGGTTGCCGCCAACCGCCGCGCCGGAATTATCATGGATCAGATGGATACCGGCCGGATTGCGATGCTGCTCGACGACTTCAATGCCTTGGCCTGAAAGGCCAAACTTGTCATTGAAACCGCAGGCCTTGCGACCCATCTATTCGACTGGTAAGACCTTTCCCAGATTTTCCCATTAATCCATTATTTTCCGGAGAACCTTTCATGAACTCCTTTGACGATTACAAGGTCGCCGATATTTCATTGGCCGACTGGGGACGCAAGGAAGTCGCCATCGCCGAAACTGAAATGCCCGGCCTGATGGCGCTGCGCGAAGAATACGGTAAAAACAAGCCCCTCAAGGGCGCACGCATCGCCGGCTGCCTGCACATGACCATCCAGACCGCGGTGTTGATGGAAACCCTGGTCGAACTGGGCGCCGACCTGCGCTGGAGCTCGTGCAATATTTTCTCGACCCAGGATCAGGCCGCGGCCGCCATGGCCGCGGCCGGAATTCCGACCTTTGCCTGGAAGGGCGAAACGGAAGAAGAATTCGTCTGGTGTATCGAACAAACCATCGAAGGCCCCAACGGCTGGCACCCAAATATGATTCTCGACGACGGCGGCGACCTTACCCTGATGATGCACGAAAAGTACCCGCAACTGCTCGATGACGTGCGTGGGCTGTCGGAAGAAACCACCACCGGCGTTCATCGGCTTTATGAAATGGTCAAGGAAGGCACCCTCAAGGTGCCGGCCATTAACGTCAACGATTCGGTGACCAAATCCAAATTCGATAACCTGTACGGGTGCCGCGAGAGCCTGCCCGACGGCATCAAGCGGGCCACCGACGTAATGCTCGCCGGCAAGGTTGCGGTGATCGCCGGTTACGGCGATGTCGGCAAAGGCAGCGCCGCCTCGCTCAAGGGTCAGGGCGCGCGGGTCCTGGTCACCGAGATCGACCCCATCTGCGCCCTGCAGGCGGCGATGGAAGGCTATCAGGTGGTAACCATGGAAGACGCCGCGCCCCAAGGCGACATCTTCGTCACCTGCACCGGCAACGTGGACGTCATCACCCTCGACCACATGCGCGCAATGAAGGACCGGGCCATCGTCTGCAACATCGGCCATTTTGATTCGGAAATTCAGGTGGAATCGCTGCGTAACCTCAAATGGCACAACGTCAAGCCGCAGGTGGACGAAGTCGAATTCGCCGACGGCAAGCGTATCATCCTGTTGGCCGAAGGTCGGCTGGTCAACCTCGGCTGCGCCACCGGACACCCCAGCTTCGTCATGAGCGCGTCGTTTACCAACCAGGTGCTGGCCCAACTCGAACTGTGGAACAACGCCAAGAATTACAAGAACGAAGTCTATGTGCTTCCCAAACATCTGGACGAAAAAGTGGCGCGGCTGCATCTCGGAAAGCTGGGCGTTAAAATAACCAGCTTGACCGCGAAACAGGCCGAATACCTGGGCCTCAACACCGAAGGGCCGTACAAGCCTGATTACTACCGCTATTGAGCCGATTGCAATGAATTGCGGAAAAAGCGGTCTTTATGGCCGCTTTTTTTGCGTTCTCTCTTCCACCCGGCCCCAAGCGCCCCTTGGCCTTAACCTTCATCGC
>JAOUPW010000445.1 GCA_029879665.1 Rhodospirillales bacterium
TTCTTCGTTGGATGTTTTGAGCCGCTTTCCCTTTTCAATCATAAAATTCGATCAGGGCGTTGTCCGCCGCATGGCCGAAGATGCCCGAAACACGCACATCATTCGCTCCAGTTTGCATCTGGCGCGGGAACTTTCCCTGAAAACCGTCGCCGAAGGGGTCGAGGACCGCGGTACCTATGTTTTTCTAATGGCCTCCGGCTGCGATGAAGTTCAGGGCTACTGGATCAGCAAGCCGGTTGCCCGGGAAGATTTTGTTGCTCTTTTCAATAAAGGCCCGTCCTGGCCGTCCTCGTCCCTGGGGCTTCTCTACAACGCCTGGGTCAATCACATGACCTATCGGCGCAAGGTTCTGGATGCCGTCTATTCCATGTCCCTGACCAATATCGAGGAATGGACCAAGTTGCCGAAAACAAATCTCAGCCACAGCCCGGCCCGCTGCCGCCTCGGCATGTGGTACCTGGGCGAACAACCCGAAGAGAATGGCATGCCGGAGCTGAACGGCCTGGAAGAACCCCATCGCCTGATGCACGCATCCGGCGATAGGCTTGTCAAATCGGTGCAGGAAAACGAAGGCCCGGAAGCCGTTAAAAAGGCGCTCAGGGTATTTTTCGATTATTCCGACGTGGTAGACGCCAACGTCTCTTCGATCGTGCAAAGGTGGCTGAGCGAAACCCTCGACGGCGGGAATTAGACCGCTGTTCCGCCAACGGTTAGGTTGTCCACCAGAATGGTCGGCTGCCCGACCCCGACCGGAACGCCCTGGCCGTCCTTGCCGCAAGTGCCGATTCCGGGATCCAACTCCATGTCGGTGCCAACCATGGAGACCTTGGTCAGAACTTCGGGTCCGCTGCCGATCAGGGTCGCGCCCTTGACCGGCGCGCCGATCTTGCCGTCTTCGATCTGATAGGCTTCGGTGCACGTGAAGACGAATTTTCCGTTGGTGATATCCACCTGGCCGCCGCCGAAGGTCACCGCATACAGGCCCTTCTTGACCGAAGTGAGAATTTCCTCCGGGTCCCTGTTTCCGTTCAGCATACAGGTGTTGGTCATGCGCGGCATCGGCGCGTGGGCATAGCTCTGCCGCCGTCCGTTGCCGGTGGATTTGGTTCCCATCAAACGGCCGTTCAATCGATCATGCAGATATCCCTTGAGAATTCCGTCTTCGATTAAAACCGTTCGATTGCTCGGCGTTCCCTCATCGTCAATGGTCAGCGAGCCACGCCGGTCGGGAAGGGTGCCGTCGTCAATCACCGTCACCCCGGGCGCGGCGATGCGTTCGCCCATGAGGCCGGAAAAGGCCGAGGTCTGCTTGCGGTTGAAGTCCCCTTCCAGGCCGTGGCCGATGGCTTCATGCAGCAGAATGCCCGGCCAGCCGGGCCCCAGCACCACCGGCATTTCCCCGGCCGGCGCCGGTACCGAGTCGAGATTGACCAAAGCCTGGCGGAGGGCGTCGTCAACCGCCGCTTTCCAGACCTCGGGTTTGAGAAATTCCTCAAAGGTGACGCGGCCGCCGGTGCCGTAGCTTCCCGTTTCCATGTGATCGCCAACGGCGACGACGACCGACACGTTGAGCCGCACCAGGGGGCGGATGTCGCCGGCGCGGGCGCCGCCGGGGCGCAGGATCTGCACCGCCTGCCAGCTGCCGGCGAGGGAGGCGGAGACCTGAACCACCCGCTCATCGCTGGCGCGGGCGTACGCATCCATATCGGCCAGCAACTTCACCTTGGCCTCGAACGGCACCAGGCTTAAGGGGTTGTCGTCGATGTAAAGCGAGGTGTTGGTGCCCTGCGGCGGCTGCGCCAGAGTGCCGCCATGGCCCTGGCATACGGTTTTCACGGTAACGCCGGCGCGGCGGATGGCATCCTCGCTCCGTTCGGAAGCATGAGAGTACCCGGTCGCTTCACCGGAAATGCCGCGCAGCCCAAAACCCTGGGCGGTATCGAAACTGGCGCTTTTCAGGCGACCGTCGTCAAACACCAGACTTTCCGACTGGCGGTACTCAAGAAACAATTCACCGTCATCGGCGCCGCTCAAGGAGTCGCTCACGATGCCTTCGACCCGGTTGCGGTCAAGCCCGGCACGGGTGTAGAACAGCTCGTCGGTGGCGGTGATATCGGTCATGAAATTCAGTCCTTTTGAAATGCGCCAGTCTTTCCATTCTGTCTTTCCATATGGGCATAAATCCGCTCCGGCAACAGGTCAAGCCACGTATTTCCTTGACCTTGCACCCGCTTCCCTTTATGTCACGGTTAACGTGGCGATTTGGCCGACCGGCTTGCGGCCACGTAAAAAAAACCGCTAAAAGGTCGGAGCTCTGATACAGAGGCCCTGACCAAATCGGTCGGGGTTTTTTTATGGCCCCGTCGCGGAACTGACGGAGATCGAATTATGAGCGACACCAAAGGATCAACGCAAAACTGGCGCCAGGCGACGCGGCTTGTCCGTGGCGGCACCGAACGCAGCCCATTTGAAGAGACCAGCGAAGGTCTCTTCATGACCTCGGGCTACGTCTACAGCTCGGCGGAAGACGCGGAGCAGGCCTTCAAGGGCGAAAAAAAGCGCTACATCTATTCCCGCTACGGCAATCCGACCGTGGCCATGTTCGAACGCCGCTTGGCCCTGCTGGAAGGGGCGACCTCGTGCACCGCCACCGCCAGCGGCATGGCAGCCGTTTTCGCTTCCCTCGCCTGCATGTTGAAGGCGGGCGACCGGGTGGTCGCGTCCCGCGCGCTGTTTGGATCGTGCCTTTACATCCTCAACGACATCCTGCCCGGATACGGCATCGAAACCGTTCTTGTCGACGGCACGGATTTAAACCAATGGCAACAGGCGCTCGACAAAAAAACCCAGGCCGTGTTTTTGGAA
>JAOUPW010000446.1 GCA_029879665.1 Rhodospirillales bacterium
CCGCTGCACAAGTTGCTAATTTAGAGAAATGGCAGCGTGTAATTGAATTTCAAATTGAAGACTCCATTTTCCTTATTGTCAACAATTTTGACATAGTTTAAAAGATTTATGAATGAAGGAGCACAATATATTTTGAATAATTGCCTTTTTTGTGGAGTTTTCTGCCATGTCTAAGATCATGGCAACGGTAACTGAGTTGCCTAGTGTCGACAATGACGCGCCAAAAAAGGCGCCTCCTAAGGAAGCCGTGCTTCTCGCCGATCAGGCCGCGGAAATGATCCGGTCGCTGATTTCAGAGGGCGCACTGGGTCCGGGAGACCGGGTCAATGAACTGGAACTTTCCCAAAAACTGGGTATCAGCCGGGGACCTGTAAGGGAAGCTGTGCGCCGCCTGGCTTCCACGGGACTTTTGGAACAGGAGCCGAATTCCGGCTCCCGCGTCATTTCCCCTGATCGGGATTTTATCTGGGAATTATTTACGGTCCGCGAATCCCTGGAAAGCCTCGCCGCCCGTCTGGCGGCCGAACGCATGACGGACGAAGAACGCAAGGAACTCACCGACGTTCTCGCGTACCATGAAACACTGATGGCGGAAAACCAGTCGCCCGCCTACTCACACGGCGGTACGGATTGGGATTTTCATCTTCTTATTCTAAAAGGGTCCCGCAACAAACT
Organism: Rhodospirillales bacterium; assembly: GCA_029879665.1. Classification (GTDB taxonomy): domain Bacteria; phylum Pseudomonadota; class Alphaproteobacteria; order Rhodospirillales; family JAOUPW01; genus JAOUPW01. The sequence continues at coordinate 676 of JAOUPW010000446.1, forward strand.
CGTCTGGCGCATTTGCGGAAACGACCTTCGCGACCTGTTTTCCCTGCTCCGGGCCCAACATGGGATCCACTCCGAGGATCGTGCCGGCAGGGCTCTTCAAGAACACAGATGGATTGTTGAAGCAATTACGGCGGGGAATGCCGATCTGGCGACCTTGCTGATGGCTCAGCATATACGAGCTTCAAGAGACAATCTCCTTTCAGCAATGCCGGGCACTTGGCCTCTCGGAACAGAATCAAAGGCGGATCATTGATGACTGCACAATTGTTCGACACGGGAAGCGGAAAAGAAAATCATTCACAAACTTTGAAAAAAATAATCGACTCCCGCCAGACCACGGCCATCGCCGGGGCTTACGACGGAATGTCGGCACTGCTCGCGGCGCGGTCCGGATTTCGGGCTCTTTATCTTTCCGGCGCGGCGCTGTCCGCATCAATGGCCCTGCCTGATCTTGGTCTGCTGACCCTGGACGACGTCCGTCATGCGGCACGGACAATGGTCATGGCATCCAAGCTTCCCGTCATCGTCGATTGCGATACGGGGTTTGGGGAAATATTGAATGTCATGCGTGCCGTCCGGGATTTAGAGGATGCCGGCGTTGCCTGCATCCAGATTGAAGACCAGATTTTACCCAAAAAATGCGGCCACCTGAACGATAAACGCATCGCCCCCATTGACGATATGTGCCGGAAGATCACGGCAGCGAAGAAAGCTTCTCGGAATCTTTGCGTTTGTGCGCGCACGGACGCGGCCCAGTTTTCACTTGAAGACGCCATCGAACGGGCCAACCGCTATACGGATGCCGGTGCGGATATCATTTTTGTCGAAGCCTTGCACCAACGCGAACATATGGAACGTGTCCGTTCCGAAGTATCGGCACCTTTGCTTGCGAACATGACCGAATTTGGTCGCACGCCGCAAACTTCGCTCACGGATTGGGAAGCCCTAGGATACGAATTAGTGATCTTTCCGGTTTCCGCATTCCGCGTCGCTTCCAGAGCCATGGAAAGATTCTACGAGTCATTACGGAAAAATGGTGATGTTTCGGAGTTTTTGCCCGAGATGATGACGCGCGAGGAATTGTACGATCGCATCCGTTATTTCGACTACGAAGAACTTGACGATTCGATCGCCCGCAGCACAATCCCTTAAAGTCCAACGTTTCCCGGTATAACCTTCATTCAAGACAAGGAACTAAACATGGCCGCCCATGAAAGTGTCGACAACCAATACACCCGGGGGATGGCGGAATTCGTATCAAACCTAACGTTTGAAAAAATTCCCGATGAAGTCCGCCAACGCATCAAGCTTATGATTCTTGATTCCCTCGGCTGCGGAATTTTCAGCGCCAACCTACCGTGGACAATCATACTGCGTGAAACCCTTCAGTCCATTGATGCGTCCACCGATTGCGGGCTGTGGGGATCAAATCACCGCCTGTCGGCACCTCATGCCGCCCTCATTAACGGGACTCAAATTCAAGGGTTCGAGTTGGACGACGTTCACCGCCAAGGCGTTATGCACGTCGGTGCCGTCACCCTGCCCCCGCTGATCGCCATAAGTGAGCTGAGACCGGGTATGAGCGGACGGAATTTTCTTACCGCCGCCGTTGCAGGATACGAGATCGGTCCACGGGTTGGAATGTGTATGGGGCAGGAACATATCGGACAGGGATGGCATTCTGGCGCGACCGTGGGTGTTTTCTCCGCCGCTGCGGGCGTTGCCGCAGCCTTGCATTTATCGCCTGAACAGACCGTGCATGCCTTTGGTATCGCGGGAACGCAATCCGCCGGACTCATGGCGGCCCAGTTCGGTGCCATGGTCAAGCGGATGCACGCAGGGCGTTCGGCGCAAAGCGGGCTGTACGGCGCTCTGCTTGCGGAGCGGGGCTTTACCGGCATCCGAGATGTTTTCGAGGCACCCTATGGCGGCTTTTGTTCGACTTTCTCGCGGTCTCAAGATCGGTTCAACATGGAGGAACTGACCGCGGGTCTGGGAGAACGATTTGAAACCATGCGGATTTCATTGAAGTTCTATTCCTGCGTTGGCAGCAACCATACGACTTTGGATTCAATCCGCGATATTCAGGCGCGCAGACCTTTTACCCTGGATGAATTGGAAAAAATCGTCGTTTACGGTTCTCAGGTGACCACGGATCATGTCGGCTGGCCCTACCGG
>JAOUPW010000447.1 GCA_029879665.1 Rhodospirillales bacterium
CTGAGCCGGCAGGGGTTCGTCCTCCATCACCCGGATATCCTCGACCCGGGCCATGGGCGGGCCGGTGCGGCAGGCGGCGATCATCGCCGCAACGTCTTCGCTTGGGCCGGAAAACACCGCCTCGACGCTGCCGTCCCGGCGGTTGCGGACCCAGCCGTCCAGGCCCCGTTTGCCGGCTTCCTGAACCGTCCAGCCCCGATACCAGACGCCCTGGACCCGGCCTTGGATTTCCACCCGCACGCATCGCATCCCGGCTTCTCCCTCACACGGTCGGCAGGTAATGGAATCCGGCCCAGATAGGTTCGTCGCCGCGCCGCAGCCGTTCGACCACCCGGGGCGAACGGATGGGGGCGGCGCTATCCTTCAACAGTTCAACCATCGCTTCGACCGAACCCTGCCCGCCGGCGAACAGGGCATCGAGGCTGCCGTCCGCGCGCGGCCGGGCCCAGCCGCAAAGATCCAGGGATTCGGCTTCCCCGACCAGCCAAGCGGAAAAGCCTTCGCTGCTGTAATCCCCGAACAGGCGGATGCGCATGACTTTTTCGTGGTTCTGAAAATTCATGACCTTTCCGGATCACTCGAATTCAAGAATGGACTGATCGACGCTGAGGCTGTCTCCGGGGCCGGCATGAACGGCTTTGATTACGCCGTCCTGCTCCGCGCGCAGGACGTTTTCCATCTTCATGGCTTCGACCACCGCAAGTTCGTCGCCGGCCTTGACCTCCTGACCGGCGCTCGCGGAAACCGACAGCAACAGCCCCGGCATGGGCGAGAGCAGGAAGCGGGACAGGTCCGGCGGCAGCTTGACCGGCATCAGGGCATTGAATTTCGCCACATGGGGCGAGAGCACCTTGACCATGGCGGTCAGTCCGCAATGTACCAGGCGGTAGCCCACGGTCAGGCGCTTGACCTGAATGGTGAGAGACCTGTCCCCGACCGTGGCCCGGAACAGGGGATCGCCCAGGGTCCAGCCGGTTCTGACGGTCAGTTCCGCATTTCCGGCGGTGACTTCGTAGCCATCCGCCACCGTCCGCACCGTCACCGGAAAGGATTCGTTTTTCAGAACCACCACCCAATCGTCGGAAACCTTGCGTTCCATTCCGGAAGACTGGCCGCTGATCATCGCCGCCCGCGCCTGATAGGCGTGGTGGATGACGGCGGCGACGGCGATCAGCAGCACGGGGTCGTCATGGGGCACGTCTTCGGGGTGGAAGCCGTCCGGGTATTCCTCGTCGATAAATCCGGTGGAAAGCCGGCCTTCCATAAAGCGGGGATGGGCGATCACGGCGGCGAGAAAACCGATGTTATGAGACACCCCCCGGATATAAAAAGAATCCAGGGCGCCCTGCATATGACCGATGGCGGCATTCCGGGTTTCGCCATAAGTGATCAGTTTGGCGATCATCGGATCGTAATAGATGGAAATCTCGCCGCCTTCATCGACGCCGCTGTCGACCCGGACATGATTGCTTTCTTCCGGGGCGGCATAGCGAACAAGCCGGCCGATGGACGGCAGGAAATTGCGGAAGGGATCTTCGGCGTAGATGCGGGTTTCCACCGCCCAGCCCTTCAGCTTGACGTCCTTCTGGGCGATCGGCAGTTTCTCGCCGGCGGCGGCGCGGATCATCAACTCGACCAGATCGAGGCCGGTGACCATCTCGGTTACCGGATGTTCGACCTGCAGGCGCGTGTTCATTTCCAGGAAATAAAAATTGCGCTTGGCGTCGACGATAAATTCCACGGTGCCGGCGGAAACGTAGTCGACCGCCTTCGCCAGTCTGACCGCCTGTTCGCCCATGGCCTTGCGGGTGGCGGCGTCCAGGAACGGCGACGGGCATTCTTCGATCACCTTCTGGTGGCGGCGCTGGATGGAACATTCCCGTTCTCCCAGATAGACCGTATTGCCGTGGGCATCGGCGAGTACCTGAATTTCGATGTGCCGGGGGCTTTCGATATATTTTTCCACGAACACCCGGTCGTCGCCGAAACTGGATTTGGCCTCGCGCACGGCGGAGGCGAAGCCTTCCTTGACCTCATCATCGGTGCGCGCGATGCGCATGCCTTTGCCGCCGCCGCCGGCGGAAGCCTTGAGCATGACCGGATAGCCGATTTTTTTTGAAATCCTGAGCGCTTCCGCGCCGTCCTTCAGGGCTTCGGGATGGCCGGGAATGGTGGAGACGCCGGCCTTGTCCGCCAATTTCTTCGATTCGATCTTGTCGCCCATGGCGGTAACCGCTTTTTCGCCGGGGCCGATGAAAGCGACGCCTGCTTTTTTCAGGGCGCGCGCGAACTCGGCGTTTTCCGAAAGAAAGCCATAGCCGGGATGGACCGCGTCGGCGCCGGTCTCGCGGATTGCCGACAGAATGTTGTCCACGGAGAGATAGCTTTCCGAGGACGGGGCCGGACCGATACAAACCTTTTCATCGGCTAGCCGGGCATGAAGCGAATCGACATCGGCGTCGGAATATACCGCAACCGTGGGAATCCCCATCCGCCGCGCGGTACGGATGATGCGACAGGCAATTTCGCCGCGGTTGGAAATCAGGATTTTTTTGAACATGTGCGACGCCCTTTTTTGAACATGTGCGATACCCGCGCCCCGTGAATTTTATCCGGTCTGAAGCGATATGAAAAAACTCAATTTCAGATTGTTCACCCTCAATCGTGGGAAATAAACCAAAACCTTCAAAAAAAGCCGGATAAAGACGAACGATCTCCAAAATAAGGAATAGATTAAGATTGTTTCCGCTTCCAGCGAACAACCTTGGCTTGTTCTTCTCCGCCATCGAAAAAAACGGTAATTCAAATCCCGGAACCGGAACCATTTTCAACTGCCCCGCGGATCCAAGAA
>JAOUPW010000448.1 GCA_029879665.1 Rhodospirillales bacterium
GATATCGTCGGTTCCACGGACCTGACCCAGAACAAGGGTGATTCGCACATCCAGAAAATAGTCAGAATTCATAACCTGATTGTCCGCCAGGCTCTCACCAAATACCAGGGCAAGGAAATCAAACATACCGGCGATGGTATTATGGCGAGTTTCGCCTCAACCACCGATGCCGTCGAAAGCGCCGCATTCATTCAAAAATGCATCGTCGATAACAACATGCACAATCCGGACATGACATTTTATCTAAAGATCGGGCTCAATGTTGGAGAGCCGATCTACGAAGACGATGATTTGTTGGGAACCGCAGTTCAACTTTCTTCCCGAGTTTGCGATCAGGCCGACGAAGGGCAAATCCTGGTCACAGATGCAGTGCAGGCCTTGTGCAAGGGCGGGCGAATCCGGTTCGTGAACCGTGGGCCTTTTGCGCTGAAGGGTTTCAAGGAGGCGATGACGCTTTACGAAGTGGACTGGCGCAATAGTTCCGCGACCGAAAAAGAAGGTCTTTCCTCCGATGAAATGCTTTTGCAGGCGGAGGAAGCCGGCGAGGATATGGAGGAACTGAACGCCGGGGAGGCGGCGGACGGGAATGCTCCGGTTGCTTCGGAAGCGGGGCAGCCGGAAGATGAGCAGGCCGAAGAAAACGTTGAGGCGGTTGAATCGCTTTCGAAAGAATTCCGTGGAGAGGCGGAAGACGATGATTTCCCGCCCGCCCCCGAGGATGCTCCGGCGGAGATATCGAAAGATGAGATTGCCGGCGAACCCGAGCAGGTTCCAACTGAAGAGACGAAAGAGGATCCGACGGAAGGCAAATCCGTGTCCTCCCATAAAATTCTTCGTTGATTATTTAGCCGCCGCGCTGAGGGGTGGGCGGCCCAGGATCATGTCGGCGCCTTTTTCCGCGATCATGAGAACGCAGGCGTTGATGTTGCCCGAGACCAGATCGGGCATGGCGGAAGCGTCGGCAATGCGCAGGTTATCGATTCCACGCACGCGAAGCTCACGATCGAGTACGCTGTCCTCGCCGGTTCCCATCGGGCAGGTGCAGGAGGGATGGTGAACGGTTCTTACCGTTTTCCGGATCCAGCCGTCGATTCCGTCATCGCTTTGCACTCCCGGCCCGGGGTCGATTTCCTCTCCGCGATAAGGATCAAGCGGCGATTGCCGCACCACTTCGCGCGCCGCCCGGACCCCTTCGCGCAGGATTCGTAGATCCTGTTCCACCGTCAGGAAGCCGTGGTTGATCCGCACCGGGTCGCGGGGATCGGAAGACCGCAAACGTACCCAGCCCCGGCTTTCCGGATGCAACAGAACCGGGCGGATGCCGAATCCGTCGCGGTACGGCGCCTTGACGCCGGGAAACCAGAGATGGGCATCGGGCGGAATGCCGCGGAAGATGAACTGGATGTCAGGTGTGTCGAGATCTTCTCGGGTTTTCATGAAACCCTGAAGCCCGCCCGGCATCACCGTTGCCGGACCGGTGCCAAAAAGATAGGCCCGGATCATGTTCAGGGTCATGCGGTCAACCCGCATTTCCTTTTGAAACGCGCCGGGTTCGGATCGGGCGTAATGCAACATGGTGGCAAGATGTTCCTGAAGGTTGCCGCCGACCCCGGGCAGGTCGAGTACGGGGTCGATGCCGGTCTTTCGCAGATGATCTGCGGGGCCGATGCCCGAAAGCATAAGAAGCTGCGGCGAATTGAAAACGCCGCCGGTCAGGATTACTTCGCGCGCAGCTCGCACCCGGACGACGGAGCTATTGTGAAGGTATTCGACGCCCACCGCGCGGGATCTTTCCATGAGGATGCGGCCCGCCAACGCCCGGGTTATGACGGTCAGGTTCGATCGCGCCATCGCCGGGTGGAGAAAGGCGCGCGCGGCACTGCACCGCCGGCCGTTTTCGATGGTCCACTGGCTGCGCCCGAATCCTACCTGGCGGGCGCCGTTGTAATCGTCGGTGAAGGCGTGGCCGGCTTTCCCGCCGGCTTCAATCCAGGCTTCGAATAATGGATCGGTGGTGCGCGCCGAGATCACCTGCAGCGGACCGTTGCCGCCGCGATAAGCATCGCCGCCACCTTCCCAGGTTTCGCTGCGGCGGAAGTAAGGAAGAACCTCGGCATAGGACCATCCCTCGCAGCCGTTTCGCGCCCACCGGTCGTAATCGCCCCGGTTGCCGCGTACGTAAGCCATCATGTTGATCGAGGAAGATCCCCCCAGCACCTTGCCGCGGGGGATTTCAATAATCCGGTTGTTAATTCCCCCTTCCGCCTCGGAGTCATAACCCCAATCATGCAGACGATGTTTGTGCATCTTGCCGATGCCCAGCGGGATATGGATTAGAGGATCGAAATCGCGTCCGCCCGCTTCAAGCAGAAGAACCCGTACGGTTCGATCCGCGCTCAGCCGGTTGGCGAGGACGCATCCGGCCGACCCGGCGCCGACGATAATGTAGTCATATTCTTTTTCGATGCCCATTGGTTGAAAACTACTCCGATGCCGACAGCGCCCGGCGGAAGCGCTCTTTCAGCAAAGGGCCTTCCTTGGGCGGCATCACCAGGGGCAGACTTTCGGCCCGGACCTTGAAATCGACGAATACCGGACCTGTGCCGCCGAGAAGACGGTCAATGGCGCCGGCAACGCCGTGTTCATCCGCCACGGTTTCGGAAGTTAAAATTCCCGCCGCCCGGGCCAGCGCAGCGAGGTCGGCTGTTTGTGCCGTGTGGCTTTGCTGCATTCCGGTCTCGCCGTAACTTTCATTGTCGAGTACGGCAATGGCCAAGTTTCGAGGCTGTGTTTTCCCGACCGTGATCAAGGATCCCGTACCCATCAGCATTTCGCCGTCTCCGGTGATCA
>JAOUPW010000449.1 GCA_029879665.1 Rhodospirillales bacterium
CGTCGTTGCCATCCTGGTAATCCTGATTCTGCCGATGCCCAAATGGCTACTCGACGTCTGCCTTGCCTTTTCGATCACGTTTTCCGTTCTTGTCCTGATGACCGCGCTTTTTGTCGAAAAGCCTCTGGAATTCAACTCATTTCCGACGGTTCTGCTGCTGGCGACCATGATCCGCCTCTCCCTCAACCTGGCCTCGACCCGCCTGATCCTGAGCGACGGCCACCTTGGCCCTGACGCCGCCGGAAAGGTTATCGAAGCGTTCGGCGGCTTTGTCATGGGCGGAAATTACGTGATCGGGATCATCGTCTTCGGCATTCTCGTGATTATCAACTTCATCGTCATCACCAAAGGTTCGGGACGCATTGCCGAAGTTGCCGCCCGCTTTACTCTTGATTCCATGCCCGGCAAACAGATGGCCATCGATGCCGACCTGTCGGCGGGAATGATTGACGAACAAGAAGCCAAGAAACGGCGTCTCGAGCTCGATGATGAAAGCAGCTTTTTCGGGGCCATGGACGGTGCTGCAAAATTCGTCCGCGGCGATGCTATTGCCGGCCTTCTAATTACCTTTATCAACGTCGTCGGCGGCATGATTATCGGCGTCGCCCAGCAGGGGCTGACCTTTACCGAAGCCGCCGACAGTTACACCCGGCTTACGGTCGGTGATGGACTGGTCACACAGATTCCGGCACTGATCGTTTCCGTCGCCGCCGGCATGATGGTCACCCAGGCCGGCGTTCGCGGCGCCACTGATAAGGCGTTGTTTGCGCAAATGGCGGGACAACCGAAAGCCTTGGGCGTCAGCAGTTTTCTTCTCATTTCGCTGGCCTTGCTACCGGGCATTCCGGTGATTCCGTTTGCCGTGCTGTCCATCATTACCGGCTCTCTTGCTTTTTTTCTGAACAAGAATATTGAAGACGCCAAATCCGAAGAGATTAGAGCAAAGGAGGCGGAAGCGGTTGCACCCAAAAGCGTCGAAGAACCCATTTCATCCGCTCTTAGGATTGACGTGCTGCGGCTGGAATTGGGTTACGGGCTTTTGTCCCTGATCAACACCACGCGCGACGGCCAACGCCTGACCGACCAGATCAAGGCGCTGCGTCGGCAATTAGCGAGCGAAATCGGATTCGTCATGCCATCGGTTCGTATCCAGGACAACATGCAGCTTCCGGCGAATACGTATGTCATCCGGGTTAAGGAAATCGAAGCGGGGCGCGGCGATCTCAGGCCCAACCAGCTTCTTGTCATGGATCCGCGCGGCGAGGACATTACCCTGCCCGGAGAAAAAGCCCAGGAACCGACCTTCGGACTCCCGGCCATGTGGATCGAGGATGCCAGCCGCGAAGAAGCCCTGTTCCGGGGCTACACTGTTGTCGATCCCGCCACCGTGATCACCACACATCTTACCGAAATGATCAAGGACAACATGGCCGACCTTCTGTCATATGCAGAAACGAATAAACTTATGGATGAACTGGATAAGGAACATCAAAAGCTTATCGGCGATATTGTTCCTAGCCAAATCACCATCAGCGGCATCCAGCGGGTCTTGCAGAACCTGCTGTCCGAACGTATCTCAATCAGGGATCTGCCGACCATTCTGGAAGGAATTTCCGAAGCCTGCGGCCACAGCCGAAACGCGATAATGATCACCGAACATGTCCGTTCCCGTCTGGCTCGTCAGATCAGCGATATGAATGTCAACGAACAGGGATTCATTCCCCTGATTACCCTTTCGCCGCAGTGGGAACAGGCTTTCGCCGAATCCCTTATCGGAACCGGAGACGACCGTCAGCTTTCGATGGCGCCCAGCAGACTTCAGGAATTCATTACGGCGCTAAGAACGACATTCGAACGCCAAGCAATGATGGGGGAAAACCCCGTGCTTCTGACGAGTCCGGGAATCCGGCCTTTTGTCCGCTCCATCGTCGAGCGATTCCGCCCCATGACCATGGTCATGTCGCAAAACGAAGTTTATTCAAAAGCCCATATCAAGACGGTGGGCCATATTTAACCAGGTCATGGCCTCATACATGAATGAGCATCATCCATTATGCGCCTGAAAACGTACACTGCTTCGACCACGCCGGAGGCTATGGAGCTTGTCCATTCGGAAATGGGCGAGGATGCCATTATCGTATCCGTCCAGAAGGGCCAGAACGGTCAGGGCGTGCGGATCACGGCCGCGGTCGAACATGGCTGGTCCGATTCTCCCGACCTGAATTTCACGCCGGAACCGGAATATTTGGATATCGGCGAAACCATTCGCCAGACGCTGACCTATCATGGCACGCCGCCCCGGCTGACGGACAGGTTCGTAACAACTGCCTGTTCGCTTGACGCCGATGACCCGACCATGGCCTTTGCCGGCGCCCTTGACGCCATTTACCGTTTTTCCCCCCTAGACGGCAGCCACGGCACCGGCAAGCCGATCATGCTGATCGGAGCTCCTGGTGCCGGAAAAACCATTTCCGTTGCCAAGCTGGCGGCACGGTCAACCCTGGCCGGAGAATCCATTGGCCTGATCACCACGGATACAAAAAGGGCCGGCGGCATCGAACAACTTGCCGCCTTCGCCAGAATTCTGAAACAGGGTCTTGATACCGCCGATAGCCCGGAAGAACTTTCCAAAGCCGTCCAAAACCATAGGGACAAGGACATCATCTATATAGATACCCAGGGAACGAATCCATTCAGCGACGCCGACCTTGATTATTTGTCCGGGTTCATTTCGGCCGCGGACGCCGAACCCCTTCTGGTCATGGCCGCCGGCGGTGATGCCATGGAAGCCGCCGATATGGCTTCCTCCTTTTCCACCCTGGGGGTTCGCCGCATGCTCCTGAC
>JAOUPW010000450.1 GCA_029879665.1 Rhodospirillales bacterium
CCGTGACCGTTCCGTCTCTTTCCACCCAGGCGGGTTTCCGCGAGGAATATCGCGTAAGCAACCGGTCCCTCAAAAAATCGTCAGGCGCGTATGCAGACAGGATCACGAGGTCGTAGGCGTGCTCGGCAAGCAGGAGCCGGCCGCGCAACGCCGCCTGGGCAAACCCGTATCCGTTCACGCCCGCATTTACGACAGGCGCCGAAAGGATTCTCTCCAGCGCCGCAGGCCATGTCTCGGCGTCGGCCACCTGTGCGCCGAAGGTGAAACTGTCGCCGACAGCTAGCAGCCGGGGGCCTGTTCTGGTTGGCGCCGGCTGACCGTTGGACCTTGTCGAATCCTCCTCGATCACGACAATCTGGCCTGACCAGCCCTTTTCATTGACGGCATATCGGCCCGGATGGGGAAGGTGGCCAAGCCGTTCGTGGTCAATGCTGCTATTTTCCTGCGAAACATCGTGGAAATTCACCAGCGTGAAAACCCGGTAATCGCATGCCGACTTAGCGCAGGTTCGGCTGAAATACCAAACCCGGATACCAACCTCCACCAACAGGGCAAGCCCGCACAGGACCGCCAGGTTGATTGCTATTGTCCTTACCGAATGACTCACGCCTCAACTCCTTATGTGTGACCGCCCACTCGTGCGGCCAACCCCGCAAGCGAGTCTTTCTTTAATCGAGCTCGAAGTCGGATTCGTAGCGCTGCCTGAGCGACGGATCCTGGGCTTCCTTGCGCATGACGCAATTGCCGACCGCCAGGAGGTCGAGTTCCGTCCCCATGAAGCAGCGGAAGGCGTCCTCCGGCGTGCACACGATGGGCTCGCCCCGGACGTTGAAGCTGGTGTTCACGATTACCGGGCAACCGGTAAGCCGCTTGAATTCGCTGATCAGCGCATGGTAGCGCGGGTTTGTATCCGCGTGGACCGTCTGGATCCGGGCGGAGTAGTCGACATGGGTCACCGCCGGGATCTCGGACCTCGGCACGTTCAGCTTTTCGATGCCGAACAACGCACGCTGGTCCTCCGTCATTGCGGCCTGCCTGTCCTTCGCGACGTCGGTGACCAGCAGCATGTACGGGCTGTCGTAATCCATTTCGAACCAGTCGGCGAGGTCTTCGCGCAGCACGGACGGTGCGAAGGGGCGGAAGCTCTCCCTGTACTTCACTTTCAGGTTAAGCATCTTCTGCATCGCGGGCGACCTGGCATCGGCGATGATAGAACGTCCGCCCAAGGCTCGCGGCCCAAACTCCATCCGACCCTGGAACCATCCCGCGGCAAGTCCGTCAGCCAGTGCGGCGGCTGTCGTAGCGATGGTATCGTCGTCGGACAGGCGCTCGAATCTGGCGCCCGCGGCCTCCAGCCGGGCTGCGATTTCGTCATCGCTGAAGGCCGGGCCCAGATAGGCTCCCTTCATGGTGTCGGCGCCACCGTTGGAAATGCGGGGAAGGCCATGATGAACGTGGCTTGCCGCAAGGGCGGCGCCGAGAGCCCCGCCAGCGTCGCCCGCGGCGGGCTGGATCCAGACGTCGCGGAAGGCTGCGTCCTCGAGAATCTTCCCGTTTGCGACGCAGTTCAGGGCGACGCCGCCGGCGAGGCACAGGTTGGGGATTTGGAATTCACCCGACAGGTGGACTGCCATCCTCCGCATCACATCTTCGGTGACGGCCTGGATGGAAGCGGCAAGGTCCATCTCGCGCTGCGTCAACAGGGCCTCCGGCTTGCGCGGCGGGCCGCCGAGCAACTCATCGAAGCGCCGGTTGGTCATGGTCAGTCCGGTTGTGTAATCGAAGTAATCTTGGTTAAGCCGGAAGCTGCCGTCCTCCTTGATATCGATCAGGCGCTCGCGGATGAGTTCGGCATATTTGGGCTCGCCATAGGGCGCGAGGCCCATCACCTTGTATTCGCCGGAATTGACCTTGAACCCCGTGTAGTAGGTGAATGCCGAATAAAGGAGCCCCAAGGAATGCGGGAAGTGAATCTCCCTGACCGTTTCCAGTTCGTTGCCGCGCCCGATCGCCACGCTGGTCGTGGCCCATTCCCCGACGCCGTCCATGGTAAGGACCACGGCCTCGTCGAAGGGAGAGGCGAAAAACGCGCTCGCGGCATGGCTCTGATGGTGTTCCGTGAACAGCAGCTTGCCCTCGACATCAACGTTCTCGATACGATTAAGGGAAGCAACCAGCTGTTTCTTCTGGAAGAGCTTGTGCTTCAGCCAGAGCGGGATCGCCATGCGGAACGATTTGAAGCCCTTCGGCACGGTTGCGAGATAGGTTTCCAGCAATCTCTCGAATTTCAGGAATGGCTTTTCGTAAAAAACGATGCTGTCCGCGTCGGCGAGCGAGGCGCCGGCGGCGTCAAGACAGTATGCTATCGCATGATAGGGGAATCCCGCATCGTGCTTCTTGCGGGTGAATCGTTCTTCCTGCGCGGCGGCGACGATTTCGCCATCGTGCACGATGGCCGCCGCACTGTCATGGTAGAAGGCCGAGATTCCCAGGACGAGCATTGAAGCGGGCCAATCCTAAAACAAGGTATAAATGAACGGGGCAATTGCCGAGCCCTGAGCGAACAGGATCAGGGAGCCGAACAGCACCATCATGATCAGTATGGGCACCAGCCAGTATTTTTTTCGGGCTCTCAGAAATGCCCAAAACTCTTTCAGAAAAGACATATTGGCCTCAGAATTGATGTTTCATGGGATCTGCAGTCTCGCTGCGCGCCTTTTCGACCCAGTAGGTCGAAGCCGAAGAGTCGAAGCGCCTGTGCAGTGGGTCGTAACGCAAGACTTTCAGAGCAATTCCCATGGGCAGGAAACAAACGGCATACATCAGGGCC
>JAOUPW010000451.1 GCA_029879665.1 Rhodospirillales bacterium
AATTGTTGTCCCGCGATCTGCAACGGGTCGCCGGTTACGTGCACGCGGCGCTGCCCATTCAGGGTTCCGACACCGGCGATTACATGGTCCGCGATCTGGTTGGTATCGACCCGGCCCGGGGCTGGCTTGCCATCGGCGGGGAAATTTCCGCCGGCGACCGGATCATGTTCGTCCGCCGCGATCCCAAAAGCGCGGAAAAGGATCTGCTCTTGCAATTGCAAAAACTGAAACGCCGCCTGCCCGGCGCCCCCCGGGGCGGGGTGTATTTTTCCTGCATCGCACGCGGCGTCAACATGTTCGGCCGGGAAGGCCGCGAAATGGAACTGATCCGCCAGGCCCTGGGCGATTTTCCCATGGCCGGATTCTTTTCCGCCGCCGAAATTTCCAACGCCCGCTTTTATGCCTATACAGGGGTGATTTGCCTGTTTTTATAAGGCATTTCAGGGTTATTATTTGGGGGCTTTGCCGGGGGATTCTTTGCCCATGATGCGGCTTTTTATCGGACTTTCCCTGCCCGGCCCGGTGCGCGAGCGTCTCCAATCCCTGCAATCGGGCTTGCCCGGAGCGCGTTGGGTTAAGCCGGAAAATCTTCACATGACGCTGCGTTTCATCGGCGAGGTCGCGGACGACGCGGCGGACGACCTGGACGCGGCCCTGGCCGGCGTGACGGCGCCCGCATTCGAATTCCGGCTAAAAGGCCTGGATACCTTCGGCAGCGCCAGAAAACTGCGCTCGTTGTGGCTGGGGGCCGAACCGCCGGAACCGCTGGTTCATCTTCATGCAAAAATCGAAACGGTAACGCAGCGCACGGGATTTGCAGCCGAAGGCCGGAAATTCAAACCCCACGTCACCCTGGCGCGGTTCAATGGCGGCCGCCCGGCGCGCCTGGGCGATTACCTGCACGCCCATGCCGGCTTCGAAGCGGTTCCGGTTCCGGTCGATGTCTTCACGCTGTTCCGCAGCCATCTCGGCCATGGCGGCTCGCACTACCAACACCTGGCCGATTATCCGCTGCACGACTAAGGCGTCCGTCGCGGGGCAGATCCTGCCCGCAGGCACCGCCCGACCCGGCAAGAAATGCGCATCGGGGCGGGAACGGAAGCATCGGGGAAGCTTCTAACCTATTGATATGCAGTCATTTTGCCGCTGGCCCGGTGCTTGCATTTCGTACCCAGGGAACACCCCGCGCCACCAACAGGAGAACGCCATGACCATCGTCAAACTTTCCAACGCCCGCAAACAATCGCGGCGGCTGGAACCCCAAGGGCCGAAAGTTCCGGGCGGAACAACGGTTGCCGGCGCGCTGACCGCGCCCCAATTCGTCCGCCTGCTGGACTCCCTGATGCGGGAACAGACGGAAAAGGAAATCACCGAAGCGGTGATCCACGCCCAGCCCTGGGAAGTCACCAATCTCGCCAAAAAATCGGCCAAGCTGAAAGGCCGCTACATGGCTGCGCTGCTGGATATGTCCAAGGACGTCAGCCTGCCGGCGGCGGACCAGATCCGCGAGCTCAAGGGCTTGCGCGAAAGGTACGAAGAACTGGACGAAGGCCTCGCCCTGATCAAGGAAACGGTGCTCGGCGGCGCGCTCAAACTGGGCGGGTTGAAGAACGACGATTGAGGTTTGCCAAACCCCGCGCCGTTCCGATTGTGCGCCATGAGGAATGAAAATGGGAAAATGCCTGTTTTTAGTCCAATTATTTGGGTAGAAATGGGATCATCCCCGTAAAACGATCGGAAAATTGGGCGAAAGGGTATTTATTCCGGGACGGAAAAGCCTCCGCCTGATCTCGGCTTCCCCAGCAGCCGGGGCAGGTCGGTCATGTTTTCGAACACTTCCGCCGCCCCCGCGCCCGCCAGCAGGGCGGCGTAGCCGGGTCCGGCGTGGCCCGCGCCGGCGAAGCCCAGCACCCGCATTCCCGCCGCCCGCGCCGCCTGGATGCCGGCGCGGCTGTCCTCGATCACCACACAGTCCGCCGCCGGCGTCTTCATTCGCTTGGCGGCGTACAGGAACAGGTCGGGCGCGGGCTTGCCGTGGGCGACCTGGGCGGCGCTAAAAAGGTTGGGCTCGAAGTACTTCAGCAGCCCGGTCAGGGTGAGCGAGTTTCGGATTTTTTCCAGCGATCCGCTTGAGGCGACGCAAAAGGGACGGGGCAAGCTTTCCAGAACCCGCGCGATCCCGGCCACCGGCTTCAACTCGGTGGCGAAGGCGGCCCGGTCCCGTGCCCAGAGTTCGTCTTCAAAAGTATGCGGCAGGGCCCGGCCCAAAATGCGCTCCGCCTGTTGCCGCACCGATGGAATGCTGAGACCGACGAATTGATCGCGGCAATCTTCGGGCGAAACCGGCAGCCCCAGTTCCGTCAACAGGCCCGACAGCACCCGGTTGGCGATGGGCTCGCTATCCACCAGCACGCCGTCGCAATCGAAAATGATCAGCATCCGAACCGCCTCAACGTCCGTTCCACCGAACCCACGTAGGAGCCGCCGAACAGGCGCACATGCACCAGCAACGGGTACAGATTGTAAAGGTCGCGGCGTTCCTCGAAAAAACCGGGCTGCATCGGACGCAGCTCGCCGTAGCGCCGGAAGAAGGGCTCTGAGAAGGTGCCGAACAGGGTTGAAAAGGCAAGTTCGATTTCCGCGTCGCCGTAATAAACGGCCGGGTCGATGAAGCCGGCGATGCGCCCGTCCCGGCAGAGCACGTTGCCGGTCCACAGATCGCCGTGCAGCAACGACGGGTGGGCCGGTTCCCCGGTCCACCGCTCCAACCGCCCGGCCAGAGTTTCCAGCCGGGCCATCAGGGGCGCGGGCAGGCGCCCGGCGTTCAGC
>JAOUPW010000452.1 GCA_029879665.1 Rhodospirillales bacterium
CATCATCTCCTACATTCCCGATGCCGGCATCTCAAAGATTATTACCCTCGCCGAAGCCCATAATGAAGTCCGGGCGGTGCTGCTGACTTCGGAAGAGGAAGGGGTCGCAATTTCAGCCGGCGCTGATCTGGTCGGTAAGCGCGCGGTTGTATGCATGCAGTCTTCGGGTGTGGGCAATTGCCCCAATTTTCTCTCGCTGGTCAAGGGTGGGGGATTTCCCCTCCTGATGATTATTTCCATGCGCGGCGATTACGGCGAACAGAACCCCTGGCAATATCCCATGGGAGTGGCTGTTGAGCCCCTGCTGGATGCCATGGGCGTGCTCACCTTCCGGGTTGAGAACCTTGATGATCTTGAAACCGCGACGGCGGCCGCGATTTCGGCGGCCTTTAAAGGCGGTCAGGGAGTGGCGCTGATTCTTACGCAGAAGTTCATCGGCGCAAAAGCCATGTAATCCGGGGAAAGCATAACCATGACGCCATCCATCCTTGACCGCAAAGACGTTCTGCCCCGGCTTTTCCCGACGCCGGACGATTATCTGATAATCGCCGGGCTGGCCGGCGCGGCGCGCGACGCTGCTGCCCTGACCGAAGACGGCGGCAACCTGTTCACCATGGCCGGGACCATGGGCGCTGCCGTTTCCATGGGGCTGGGCGTCGCCCTGTCGGTACCCGAACGCCAGGTGGCGGTCATTGCCGGCGACGGCGAAATCTTGATGAACGTCGGCGCGCTGGCGACGGTTGCGACGATGGCGCCGGAAAACCTCACCATTGTCTGCATAGACAACGGCGCCCACGGCGAAACCGGCGGGCAGGCGGGCCATACCTCCCACGGCACCGATCTGGCGCGCATGGCCGAGGGTGCGGGGATTCGTTCAACCCTGACCATTGATGATAAAGGAAAGCTTTCCGAAGGCGCCAAGTTCCTGATCAATTCCATGGCGCCCCGGTTTTTGCTGGTGCGCGTGTCCGACGCGCCGCCGGCTCTTTACAAAAGAAACCTGAATCCCACCGCCTGCCGCCTTCGTTTCCGCAACGCTTTTCTCGGCCAAGGATAAGCACGCCAGACTTAGCCGGTTACGCCTTCATTTCGAGCGCCGTATTTTTCGATCACGCCGATGACGGCGCCGAGCAGCACGCCCGCAACGGAACACGCAAACAGAATCCAGAATGTTCCCTGCCAAAGCCCTGTGGAGGCGACTACAGCGGCAATCACCGGCGGGCCGATAAAATTGCCGGTGTGCGAGCCCTGCATCAATAGACCGTTGGTGAGCCCCAACTGCCGCATGGACGGCGCATGCACGGATCCTGCAGAAAACAAGGTGGCGGGTACAATGCCGCCGATGCCGGAGAAGGCGAGGCAAAGGGCGTATCGGGCAGTATCGGACAAAGCCTCCGAGAAGATGCCGATCACTGTCAGTCCGACGATGGCGTTGGTCACGGCAAGCAGAATCCATCGTTGCGCCCGGCGGTGCAGAAGCCACCCTCCCAGCATGTTGCCGGGGACGTTCACGGCGACGACCAGGGCCGTCAGCGCCGCCGATCCGCTCAGCGAGATGCTTTTTTGTTCGATCAGAAAACTGGGCAGCCAGACCATAACCGAAGTCCACTGCAGGGCATAGACGGCGAAGCAAAGGGCCAGGACCGGCGGACCAGGCCGGGTCAGGGTCAGGCGGATATGATAAAATGGGGAATGCTGCCGTGGGCTGGAATCCGGCGCGGTCATGCCGGACGGTTTGACAAGGACGATGGCCGTCAGCAACATCGCGGCAAGACCGGAAACCACCAGCCATAACGTACGCCAACCGTAAGACTCAAGAACCAGCGGTGAAAAAAGCATGGCTGCGGCGATGCCTGCGGGAACATAGACACCCCACATGCCCAGCGCCAGCCGTCGGTCATTGGGCGAGGCCGAGCTTAAAATCAGGGACGGGGCGGCGACAGCGACGGCGATATATCCGAATCCTTCGATGAACCGGGTCATCAGCATCAGGACGGAACCGTTTACGGCGCTGCCTAGCACACCACCGGTGACGAGAACCAGCAGGCCGATGATCAGCAAGCGGCGGTGGCCGAGACGATCCGCGAACAGGCCGGCAACCATGCCCGAACTCATGCCGACGGCGGAAAAAATGGAAACCACCCAACCGGCCTGAACCAGGCTAAGGTCAAGTTCAGCCCGTAATACCGGTACCGAGGGGGGCGCCTTTCCGATGAACATGGATCCGAAAATCCCGGCGGCAATGGCGAGGGCGATGATGTCCCATCTGGATTTTTGTAAATCCTGCATCAGCAAGCGTTATCCTGAAATTCAACCAATCGCGACGAGCACGGAGGAATTTTCGTGTCGGAAAAGTACAAAGACAATTCACTAAGCGAAAGAAAATTCTAATCGATCTGCGTTTTGTCTTTGTACATGACCTTGTGCCGGGTTGTCCGGATCCATTCGTCGATTTGTTCCTGAGTCTGGTATTTGCTCATGTCATATTGGTCAACGCTGACGATATCCTCGTAGTCTTTTTTCCAGCGGGTATATGGCTCCTTCAAGGGTGGGCCGAAGCACATGATATCAATTACCGAAAGGTCGTCCGGCACGCCCAAAATAGGTTTCAGCGCCGTTTGCGCCTGATCCTGGCCGATGGCGGTGACCCACCAGACTCCATAGCCGAAGGCGGAGGCGGCAAGATGGGCGGCCATGGTCGCGGCGGCGACACTTTGTAGCAAAATCCGCTCGGCGTTTTCATGGTACATTTTGTCGAGCTCGGAACCGTCATTCAAAACCGGGAAAGCGTTGACGTAACGGAAATCGGCAACGATTGAAATAAATC
>JAOUPW010000453.1 GCA_029879665.1 Rhodospirillales bacterium
GACATTGATGTTGGCCAGGACCATGCCCTCGCCAAGCGGGATCACCGCCCAACCGATCAGCGCCAGGATGAAGGTCAACATCGGCGCGACAATGAACACCCCCCGGTTGGCTCCGGTCGGGATGATGGTTTCCTTGAGGAACAGCTTGAGCCCGTCGGCAAAGGGCTGCAACAGGCCGAAGGGGCCGACTAGATTTGGCCCCTTGCGCCGCTGCATGGCGCCGATGACCTTTCTTTCCGCATAGGTGAGGTAAGCCATCACCACCAGCAAGGGCACGACCAGAGCAACAATCTTGATCACAATCCAGACCACCGGCCACAGATAAACCTGCCACCAGGGATACGGAATCAGATCGGCGATAAATGTGTAAAATTCAGCCATCGGTTCCCGTCTTTCCCTGAGCACGGCCATTGAAGGTGTCGGAACACTTGGCCATGGTTACGGAGGACCGGCTGATCGGGTCGGTCATATAGAAATCGAGAACCGACGAGGCGAAGGACGCGGCGGAAACCGGACCCATGGCGCCAAATGCGCCCCATTCGGCGGCGGCGATTTCGTCGATAGCCACGAAACTGGCGTTCACATCCTTAAGATGGGCGCGTAACGCCACAAGATCGTCATAAGGAAGCGGCACCCCGAGAACGCCGGAAAGCGCCCGCACAATGGACCAATCCTCGCGTGCGTCTCCGGGCGGGAAAACAGCGCGTTGAGACCGCTGCAGCCGGCCTTCGGTATTGATGTAAGTCCCGTTCTTTTCCGTATACGCCGCACCGGGAAGAACGACGTCGGCGCGATGGGCGCCGGCATCACCATGATGGCCCTGGTAGATGACAAAGGCGTTGCCCAGTCGGCTCGTGTCAATTTCGTCCGCGCCCAGCAGGTAGACGACGTCAATGTCTCCCGCGGAGGCGCCGTCTAGAATACCGGCGACGTTCCTGCCACTGCCGCCGGGAACGAACCCCATATCCAGCCCGGCGACGCGGGCGGCGGCCGTGTGCAGCACGTTAAATCCGTTCCAGCCTTCATCAATCATCCCTGAGCTTTCGGCGATTGCGCGGGCCGTTGCCAGCACCATTGCCCCGTCAGGCCGGGCAATCGCGCCGGAACCGACGATCAGCATGGGACGTTCGGCCTTGTTCAGCACTTCTTTAAAGGCGTGATTGCCGTTCGCGACGGCGGTCAGGGCTTCGCCGCCGTCACCCAGGTGCTGATAGCCGTAGGTCAGATCCGTTGCCGGACCGATCAGGCCAACGGGGAAATTTCCCATCAGCCAGCGTTTGCGCAGCCGTGCGTTCAGCACCGGTGCTTCAAGGCGCGGGTTGGTGCCGATCAACAGGCAGGCATCCGCATCTTCGATTCCGGCAATGGTGGTATTGAACAGGTATCCGGCACGGCAGCCGGCATCAAGGGCGGCGCCGTCCTGACGGCAATCCGTGTTGGGCGAACCCAGCACGGACATCAGGTCCTTGAGCGCGATCATGGATTCCGCGCACGCCTGATCGCCGGCAATGGCCGCGATTCTGTCTCCGGGAAGATCCTTCAGCTTTTCGGAAATCTCGGCGAAAGCTTCGTCCCATGTGGCTTCCTGAAGTTTCCCGTTCCTGCGGACATAGGGCTTGTCCAGGCGCTGGCGTTTCAATCCGTCGCAGGCAAAGCGGGATTTATCGGAAATCCATTCCTCGTTCACCTCTTCATTGAGGCGCGGCAGAATCCGCATGACCTCGGGGCCGCGGCTGTCGACGCGGATATTGCAGCCAAGGGCATCCATTACATCTACGGATTCCGTTTTCTTCAGTTCCCACGAGCGCGCGGTAAAGGCATAGGGCCCGGACGTCAGGGCGCCGACCGGACAGAGATCGATCATGTTGCCGGACAGTTCAGATGAAAGGGCCTTTTCGACGTAGGTCCCGACTTCCATGTTTTCGCCCCGTCCCGTCGCACCCAGTTCGGGCACTCCGGCGATTTCGGTGGCGAAGCGAATACAGCGCGTACAATGGATGCAGCGGGTCATGATGGGCTTGATCAGAGGACCGAAATCCTTGTCCTTTACCGCCCGCTTGTTCTCAACGTAGCGGCTGCGGTCAAAGCCGTAACCCATGGCCTGATCCTGAAGATCGCATTCCCCGCCCTGATCGCAGATGGGACAGTCGAGCGGATGATTGATGAGCAGGAACTCCATCACCCCTTTACGCATCTTCTGAACTTCCGGGGTGTTGGTTTTGATCACCATACCCTCGGCCACCGGCATGGCGCAGGACGCCACTGGTTTCGGCGCGCGCTCCATTTCCACCAGACACATACGGCAGTTGCCGGCGATGGACAGGCGTTCGTGGTAACAGAAACGGGGAATTTCGATCCCCGCATGTTCGCAAGCCTGCAGGACGGTCAGGCCCGCATCAACCTCGACTTCAATGCCATCTATGGTCAGTTTCGGCATTCCGTTAAATCCCCTACTCCGCCGCGCTGGCGCGGGACGCCTGATAAGTGTTGATCCGATTTTCAATTTCCGGACGGAAATGCCGGATCAGGCCCTGGATCGGCCACGCCGCCGCATCGCCAAGGGCGCAGATGGTGTGGCCTTCCACCTGACGGGTGACTTCTTCCAGCAAGTCTATCTCTTCGATGTTGGCGTTGCCTTCGCACATCCGTTCCATCATCCGCCACATCCACCCGGTTCCTTCCCGGCACGGCGTGCACTGGCCGCAGCTTTCATGTTTATAGAAACGCGAGAGACGGGTAATGGCGCGGAGGATGTCGGTGGATTTATCCATAACGATAACCGCCGCCGTCCCCAAACCGGAAGAAACATCGCGG
>JAOUPW010000454.1 GCA_029879665.1 Rhodospirillales bacterium
AGAAGTCCGACCTTGAGGCCGTCGGCGGCAAGGGAAAGCGCCAGATTGACGGCGGTGGTGGATTTGCCGACGCCGCCTTTTCCCGAGGCGACCGCGATGATCGATCTGACCTCGGGCATCAGCGGTTGATCCGTCTGGGGCGCCGCTTGCGATCCCGGTTCGGGCGGGGCAGCCTGGGCTTCCCGTTCGGCGGTGAGGACCACGGTGGCGGAAATAACTCCGGGCAGGGCATGGACGGCCTTTTCCGCCTCGCTGCGCAGGGGCTCCATTCGGGCACCGCGCTGAGGGTCGACCTCAATGGCGAAAGCCACATGGCCGTCCTGGGTTTGCAACCCCTTGACCATGTCCAGGCTGACGATGTCCTGGCCCCTATCGGGATCGATAACGCCCTTGAGGGCGTCTAAAATGTGATGTTCGGCAACCTCGGTCATACTTGATTTCTCCGGATAATCTGACGATATCAGCAGGGTCCCGGTGGGGCAGCACGTTGCTAAGATCCCCCGGCTGCCGTATAAGACATCGAATTCGTTCTAACGACTTATCATTTGTGATCCAGAATTCAAGGGGCCAAGGCTCTTTATTAACCCAGAAGAGGAAGTAATTTTATGGCATGGAATCCTCAAGGCGGCGGACAGGGCCCGTGGGGTGGCGGTTCTTCAACACCACAACCGCCCGATATTGAAGAACTTCTCCGCAGCACCCAGGAAAAGATGAAACGCTTCATGCCTGGTGGTGTGGGTTCCAGTCGGGGAATTGCCCTGGCCATTGTCGCGGCGCTTGCGTTGTGGCTGGCCAGCGGCTTTTACCGGGTGGAGCCGGGTGAGCAGGGTGTGACGCTTCTGTTCGGAAAGCTTTATAACGTGACGAATCCGGGCCTCAACTACTTCCTGCCGGCCCCCATTGGCGAAGTTCTTACGCCTAATGTGGACCGAACCAATGTCATCAACATCGGCTTTCGCGACTCCGGCGCCGGCGGGCGCGGTTCATCCGGAAGCGATGTGCCCCAGGAAAGCCTGATGCTGACGGGCGACCAGAACATTATCGATATCGATTTCGTGGTCCAGTGGCGGATCAAGAGCGCGAGCGACTACCTGTTCAACATCCGCAATCCGGACGCCACCATCAAGCTGGCGGCGGAAAGCGCCATCCGCGAAGTCATCGGCCAAACGTCGCTTGAACCGGCGCTGACCGTCAAGCGTCAGGAAGTGGAGCAGAAGACCAAGGATCTGCTTCAGTCCATCCTCGACAGCTATGGCTCCGGGGTGTTCATCGCCGAGGTCAAGCAGCAGAAAGTTGACCCGCCGGGAGCGGTGATCGATGCATTCAATGACGTGCAGCGTGCCCGTCAGGACAAGGAACGCAAGCAGAACGAAGCCCAGGCGTACCGCAACCGGATCGTCCCCACCGCCCGAGGCGAAGCCGAGGTCATGATCCAGGGGGCCGCCGCCTACAAGGGAAAAATCGTCAAGGAAGCCGAAGGCGAAGCGGGCCGCTTCATGTCCGTTTACGAAGCCTACAGAGGCAACAAGGAAGTTACCTCGCTTAGGTTGTACCTGGAACGGATGCAGGAAGTTCTTAGCAAATCCGAAAAGGTCATCATTGACCGTGACAGCGGATCCGCTTCGGGAGTGGTTCCCTATCTGCCGTTGCCCGAGATCAAGAAACGCAGTGGAGGGGCCAAATAATGAAGAATATGTCTCTTGCCGTCGCCGGCATTGTCGTCGTTGCAATTGGTGTGCTTGCTTACGGCTCCCTGTTTACCGTTCACCAGATCCAGCAGGCCCTGATCCTGCAATTCGGAAACCCTGTCCACGTGATCCGGGAACCGGGCTTGAATTACAAACTGCCGTTCATTCAGGACGTCATGTATTTCGACCGCCGGATACTCGATCTCGACCCGCCAACCCAGGAAGTCATTCTTGCCGATCAGAAGCGGGTTAACGTGGATTCCTTCGCCCGTTACAAGATTGTCGATCCCCTTGAATTCCGCAAGAAGGCCGTCAACGACAACAGTTTCCGTCAGGTTTTCGGCGGCCGGCTCAATTCCGCCGTCCGCGCCGAGGTCGGCCGGGTGCTTCTTGGCGACATGTTGACGGAAAAGCGCGCCGAGGTGATGGAGCGTATTACCCAGCAACTGAAGTCGCAGGCGGCGGATTTCGGAATCGAAGTGGTGGATGTCCGTATCGGCCGCACCGATCTTCCGGAAGACATTTCCAAGAACGTCTATGAACGCATGCGCACGGAACGCGAACGGGAAGCCAATCTGCTGCGTGCCGAAGGTGAAGAGGCAAAACAGCGGATTACCGCCGCCGCCGACCGCGAAAAAACGGTGATCATCGCCGAGGCTCAGAAACAGTCGGAAATCCTTCGTGGCGAAGGCGAAGGTGCGCGAACGACAATCCTCAATGACGCGTTCGGCAAGGATCCGGAATTTTTCGCCCTTTACCGTTCGCTGGAAGCTTATCAATCGGCATTTGGCGAAGGGACCACCATGGTCCTTCATCCGGATTCCGAATTCTTCCGGTTTTTCGGAGATTCCTCCGGCAAGGATAATGAGAAGAAGAAATAAACCCGCGGACGGGTTCCTGGTATGCGCGATCTGGTAACCGCCCTGGCCTTGGCGATCGCCATTGAAGGCGCCCTCTATGCCCTCTTTCCCGAAGGCATGAAACGCATGATGCTGGAAATTCAGGGACTGCCGCCGCAGGTGCTGCGCGGCGCCGGCCTGGGGGCCGCGGTGCTTGGCGTCGGCATCGTCTGGATGGTTCGGGGATGAAGGTCACATGTTCGTGTCTTGCTCATTAATGCCAT
>JAOUPW010000455.1 GCA_029879665.1 Rhodospirillales bacterium
AAGAATGACGTGATTGACGCCGGCCCTGTCCATCCATTTGATGATCTCGCCGGGGGCGACGTGGTGATCGAACTGGCTGTGGGCGTCGATCAGGGGAAGGTCTTGCGCCTGAGACGGACCTGCGGCCGCCGCCGTCCCCGTGAACAGGGTGAAAATAAAAAATAATTTTAGAAACGATCGCAATATTTCCGGTCCTACCAGCCTTCGGTTGCACCGATGAAGTAATTGACCGATTCCATGCCTCCCAATACCACGCCGTCAAAACCCAGGTTGAGAATTCCCTGAATGAAGGCGCCGGGGCTGCCGGTGACGATCTCCCGCCATTCCTTGCGCCAGAATTCAACGTAAAATTTATTGTCCGGATCGTCCGGGTGTTCTTCCGCGACCCAGTTGGGCAGCCGGTCCCACCATTCAGGCTGCCAGTAATACATATAATTGGCGACGGTGCCGATATCCATATAGGCCAACACCATGCGCCGGGAGCCAAGCTTCTTGAATTTGAGGGTTTCCACCGCCTGTTTGCTGAGCGGCTTTGATTTATGAAAGACATCAACGACGATCAGATCGTAATTGTTTTCATGCAGCTTCAGGACGTATTCGTCTTCGCGGCCGAAGCTTTCGGTGTTTCTCAGATAAAGAAAATTCCTGATCTTGGACAGGGAAAGAATGCTGTCGGAATTTTCTTCGAAGGGATGCTTGGGGTAAGGCGGCGGGCTGTCCATTTCCGTGGCCAGCTTATGTGCGGCAAAAGATACAAACCCGTTTGATTTGTTTCGTTTGTAGGATTCATCAACCATCTTCGGTGTTCTGGCGTAATCCATCACCAGAACCGTAAGCTTATGATCAACGGCGGTTTCGGCAAGCTTGAGCCTTTCCTTGAATCGCTTCATTTCGTCTTCGCCGGGCAGCAGGTCGAAATCGGGATTGCCGACCTGCAGGGCTTCGACGAGAAACCCGTCTATGGCGCGCATGAACTTGCGTGCGGGAATAAACCGCGTGCCGCCGATAATCGGCTGTTCCTTTCTGGGTTTGGTTCTGCGTTTCGTTTTTCCCTTGGTTTTGGGCTTCTCTGTGGATTCGATTGCAATCGGCGACAGCCAGGGGTCCGGTTTGATGGCCTTGTTCATAAGCTGCATCCCGTTCTGCAATAGGATAACGAAATCCGGATTGCTGGCGCGGATGTGCTTGCTGATTTCGAGGATGAACAGACGCATCTCTTCGAAATAATCGGGGAAGATTTCCCGCGTCGAGGGCGCCGCCGGCTTGCCTTTCTCCGCTGCCGGCGGTGTGGCCTGCGGCGGTGCGGCTTGGCTCGGGGCCGGCGGAGTCTGGCTCCCGACGGGAAGGGGCGCGAACAGCACCCCACCAAGGAACGCAAAGGTAAAAAATATCGGCCGGGCGCGAAACATGCGCGGGGTTCTCCTGAAGTGTCTCAATATTTTAACTTAATACGGGGTGGGTTAGGAAAGAATGAAGTCCTTAGCTCAGTCTTTCCGCGACCTCTTCGGCGATTGCCGGCGAGGAAGTCAGGCCCGGCGATTCGATTCCATAGAGATTTATCAGCCCCTGGATTCGGTGCGTTTCTTCGCCCTGAATGACGAAATCGGCGGCCGGGTCGTCCGGTCCCTGAATTTTGGGCCGGATGCCGGCAAAGCCCGGTTGCAGCCGTCCGTCTTCAAGATCCGGCCAATAGGTGCGGATGGCGCGGTAGAAGGCCGCCGCGCGGGCGGGGTCTACCGTGTACACCATGGAACCGTCCCAGGTTTCGCCAGGCCATTCCACGTCGGGGCCGAACTTGACCTGTCCGCCCAGATCCAGGCCCAGATGAATGCCCAGGCCGACATTGTTCTTTTGCGGCGCCGGATAGATCAGATGGCGGAACGGCGACTTGCCGGAAAGCACGAAGTAATTGCCCTTGACCGCATAACGCCGGGGAATGGTCGCGGGCGGCACGCCTTCGATGGCGCCGGCCAGGGCCTGCGCTCCGTGGCCGGCGCTGTTGATCAGGATTTTGGTTCTCAGGGTCATGGGGGAACCATCGCTTTCGACCTGTAGCTCGATGCCGTCGTCCCGGACGCGGCCGCCCAGGACCCGGCTGTTGTAGGCGATCACCGCACCACGGCTTTCGGCCTCGCCCAGGGTCGACAGCATCAGGGCGTGGATGTCGATGATGCCGGTGGACGGCGAAAGGATGGCGGCGGCGGCCTTGACCGCCGGTTCCAGGGCGCGGGCCTCGTTCCGGTCCAGCCAGCGCAGGTCGTCGACGCCGTTGGCTTCCCCCTTGGCCTGGACCGCCTTGAGTTCCGGAATCTGGTCTTCTTCGGAAGCGACGATCAGCTTGCCCAGCCGCTGGTGTCCGATGCCGTGGCTGGCGCAATAGGCATACAGCATGTTCCGGCCCTTGACGCAGAGCCGCGCCTTCAGGCTGCCCTTGGGGTAATAAATGCCGGCGTGGATGACTTCCGAATTGCGCGCGCTGGTGCCCGTGCCGATGGTGTCGGCCTGTTCCAGGATCAGGACTTCCCGGCCGCCCAAGGCCAGGGCCCGGGCGCAGGCCAGGCCGACCACGCCGCCGCCGACCACCACACATTCTACTTTCTCAGTCATGGGTGCCGAGTTTGATCCGCCGCGCCCGAACGGTCAAGAAGGGGCGGGCGGCATTTATTTCTAAAATACGCCTCACCAAGACGTGAACGACCTTGAGTTGTTTCCGCCGCATCCGCCGGGCAGGGTGATGGGGTGATTGCATTGCTCAGGATCTCTCCCTCTCCCCCCGAGAGGACACTGGCGGCGAAGCGA
>JAOUPW010000456.1 GCA_029879665.1 Rhodospirillales bacterium
GGACGGCGAAGTAAGCCCGCCCCGTTTAAGCGCGGGTATTCCCCGCCTCCAGGAAGGCGATGTTCAGATCGAGGACTTCCCCCAGCCACAGGGGCTGGTCCCGGTGGTCGACCACCTGATCGCCGGTTTCGGGATGGACCAGGATGGTCAGCCCGTCCCGGTTGAGCATCAGCCAGGGCACGAGGGCGGCGAACTGGTCGGCGGCGAAGGCCACCTGGTACATGGGCCGGGGATGGGGGCCGACCGGTTCGTCGCGCCAGCGCCCCAGGACCACTTCAAACTTTTCATCGATCAGGTCGCGCAGGCGCGCGGCGCGGGCGCGGCTGTCGGCGTCATTATAATAGACGTGGGCGTGATAGCCGGTGATGACGGCGGGATCGGTCATGGTGATCCGCCGCCGGCCATTCAGACCTTGCCCAGGGCCTTCAAAATCCGTTCCGGGGTGAAAGGCATGGTCGCCAACGTCACCCCCAGGGGCGAAAGCGCGTCGTTGATGGCGTTCATCACCGCCGCCGGCGCGCCGGCGGTGCCGGCTTCACCCGCGCCCTTGGCGCCCAGTTCTGAATCCTGGGTCGGCGATTCGATATGTCCGACTTCGATGTCCGGCATTTCGCCCGACATCGGCACCAGATATTCGGCCATGGTGCCGGTGAGCAACTGGCCCTGATCGTCATAGAGGCATTCTTCGTAAAGCGCGCCGCCGATGCCCTGAACCACGCCGCCGCGGATCTGTTCGTCCACCAGTTGCGGGTTGATGACCGTGCCGCAGTCGTCCACCACCCAGCCCTTGAGCAGCTTGACCAACCCGGTATCCACGTCGACTTCCACGTACAGCGCTTCGATGCCGTTGGTGAACGAGAAGGGGAACTGTTTCGGCGTGTAATGGCGGGTCACCACCAGTTCCGGCTGCACATCCTTGGGCAGGGTGTCGCCGCGGAAGTAAACGATACGGCCGAGTTCGCTCAAGGGCATGCGTTCGGCGCCGGTATCGGCGTCGACCACAACACCATTTTGAATATCCATCTTGGAAGCGTCCGCCTGCAAAATGATGCCGGCGACGGCGAGAATGTTTTCGCGCAAGGCTTTGCCGGCGCGCAGGGCCGCTTCGCCGCCGATGCCGGCGGCGCGGCTGGCCCAGGTGCCGCCGCCGTAGGGCACGATGTCGGTATCGCCGGAAACTACCCGCACCTTTTCCAGCGGCAGGCCGATGGCAGACGCCGCCACCTGGGCGATCACGGCGTCCGTGCCCTGGCCCTGTTCGGTGACCCCCACCGTGCAGGTGACGCCGCCGGAATGATCGAGCCGGATGGTGCATCCTTCCTGAGACGTGATGTAGGCGCCGCCGACGCCGTAGAACGCCGGGCTGGGATTGGTGACCTCGATCATGCTGGCCAGACCGATGCCCCGGTAGATGCCTTTTTCGCGTAAGCCGGCCTGCTCCTTGCGCAAGCCGTCGTAGTCCATCATTTTCAGGATCATGTCCAAACTTTTATGATGGGACAGTTTCTCGAACACCAGCCCGACGGCGTTGGTGTAGGGATAGGCATCGTCGGGCACCAGGTTGCGGCGCCGGAGCTCCGCCGGGTCCAGGTTCAACTTGCGCGCGCCCGCGTCCACCAGCCCTTCGGCAACGGCGCAGGCAATGGGATGGCCGACGGCACGGTACTGGCACATCACATTTTTGTTCAGGAACACCACCTTGGTTTTGGCGCGGTAGCTTTCGATGGCGTAGGGGCCGCCGGTGAGGTTGACCACCTGGTTGGCCTCGATGCCGCTGGTGCGGGGATAGACCGAATAGGGGCCGATGCCGGTCAGGTCATCGATTTCCAGCCCCAGGATCTTGCCGTCCTTATCGAAGGCCATGCGGGATTTGACCCGGTGATCGCGGGCGTGAATGTCGGTGGTGAACGATTCGAGCCGGTCGGCGATGAACTTGACCGGCCGCTTCAGCATGATGCTCAGCGCACAGGCCGCCATTTCGTCGGGGTAGGTATGGACCTTGATGCCGAAGGAACCGCCCACGTCCTTGCACACCACCCTGATTTTATCTTCCTCGAGGCCGAAATGCAGGGCGTACAGGTTTTTCATCATGTGCGGCGCCTGCGCCGACAGATAGACGGTGAGATGTTCCTCGGCCGGGTTGTAATCGGCAAGGATGGCGCGCGCTTCCAGGCAGACGCCGGTGTGGCGGCCGAAGTTGAAGGTTTCCTCGACCACGCAGTCGGCCTTGGCGAACGCCTCGTCCACGTTGCCGAAATCGGCTTCTCGGCCGAAGCAGAGGTTATCGCCCAGGTCCGGATGGATCACCGGCGTCGAAGGGTCCAGCGCCGTTTCCATGTCGGCGGTCACGGCCAGTTCCTCGTATTCGATCTCAAGCAACGCCACCGCATCCTCGGCAATGGCGCGGGACTCGGCGACCACGGCGCAGACCGCTTCCCCTTGCCAGCAGGCGCGGTCCACGGCGATGGCGTATTGCGGCGCGGATTTCAAACCTTTCAGATGGGTCAGCACGCCGACAAACGGCGAACAGTATTCGGCCAGTTCCTTGCCCGTGACCACCCGGATGACGCCGGGGATCTTGGCGGCGGCGGCGCTGTCGATGGATTTGATCCTGGCGTGGGCGTAAGGGCTGCGGGCAAAGGCGACGTGGCTCATGCGTTGCAGGATGATGTCGTCCACATAGGTGCCGCGCCCCTGCACCAGGCGTTTGATGTTGGGCCGTTCGACGGCGCGCCCGATATAGGAGTTGGGACGGTCCAGTACGCTGACGGAAGGTTGATCGCTCATGAGTCCCCTC
>JAOUPW010000457.1 GCA_029879665.1 Rhodospirillales bacterium
AAAAAACCGCCCTGAACGCGCGCGGAACTTAACAGCGTGATCCCCCTCTGTAAACGGCTTTTCCCGCCTCCGGCCCCGGGAAAAACCCCCTTTTTCCGCTCCCCGGCAAGGTCCCGGAATGCCGGGCCCCATCCCCTAAAAAAGGGCGCAGGAAACCAGCAAAACGAGGGGGATAGCGATAATCAGGATGGTCATATAGGGCATCAATTCCCTCTCACGATTCGAGAAAACCGGGGCATCCTTCGTATCGGAGCCCTCCTAACCATGGAGCATGATCGCGGATAGGAACCTGCCGTAATCGGCCTCGCCCCGGTGGCAGGCGCGGCGGTAACTGAAAAACCGGGCTTCATCGACATAGGTATCACCTGGCACGCTTTCCGCCAGGCCCAGGCCCATCTTTGAGAGCCGGTAAAACACGTATCCGGCGAGATCAAATTGGAAATGGCCTTCCCGCTTGGCGGCGGTGAAAAAGACTCCGTTGGTTTCGCTGTCTGCCAGGAACGCGGCGTGGAATTCGGGTCCGACTTCGTAGGATTCAAACCCGATGCACGGACCGACGGCGGCGGCGATGGCGGACGCCTCCGCGCCCAGGCCGATCATGCTTTCGACCGTCGCCTCGAGGATGCCGCCCAGCGCCCCTTTCCAGCCGGCGTGGGCGGCGCCGATGACACCGGCCCCCGGATCGGCAAACAGCACCGGCACGCAGTCGGCGGTGAGAACGCCGAGGGCGATTCCGGGGCGTGCCGTCGCCAGGCCGTCGGCACGCGGCGGCGCATCGGCCAAGGTCCACGGCGCATCGACGACCACGACATCGGCGGAATGGACCTGATGGGCGGTCACCAGGGAACCGCCGGCGCCGCCCAGATCGTTTAGGGCGCGCTCCCGGTTGGCGGCGACATGGGCCGGATCATCATCGGAACCGGGGCCACAATTAAGAGAGTCGTAAACCCCGCCGCTAACGCCGCCTTCGCGGGTAAAAAACCCGTGGCGCAGACGGGCGTAGCCCGACAGGCTCTGGGCGGTAATCATGACCACGGCGGCACCGCCAGGCCGGGTTGGGCAAGGGCAAGCACCTTGAACAACGAGCCCATGGCAGAAACATCGGTCAATCGAAACTGGGCGGAGCGGATGTCTTCCGCCTGCTCCGGGCTGGCGCCTTCCAACAGGATCGCAGCGCGGGCGCTCAAACCCAACCGTTCCAGAAACGCGCCCTGGGGCACCGGCCCCAGCACCTGCACCGCGCCGCCGTCAGCGCCCCGATTGGCGGCCTCGGCCAAGGCACCGAAATCCACATGGGCGGTGAGATCGGCTTCGCCGGGGTCGGCCAATATGTCGTGAAAGGAATGGCCCTTGACCGCCTGCAGGGTTTCGCCGATGGCGCTGGACGGGTGACCGTAGTCGACAATCAACGCGGCGCCGCCGGAACGCGCGATGCGCGCGGCAATCGCCTGAACCATGGCTTGAGCGTCGGGGCAGACTTCGAACACGCTGCCGACAGCGGCGTCCTGGAAGTCATCGGGCACTTCCGGAGCGCCGGCCAAGGGCGGGGACATCTCGAATTGCAGGACGAGGCTGCCCTGTTCAGGGTCGGCACCCGCATCGACGCCGACCAGGCGCTCGCTCCAACCGTCCCGGCCGCGCACGAATTGGCGGATGGGCAGGGCGTCGAAAAATTCGTTGGCGATGAGCAGCATCGGCCCTTCGGGCACGTCCTCCAGGCGACGGTGCCATTGGGGCGGCGTTTTCAAGGGAACCCCGCTCAGGGTTTTTTCCTGCGCCGCCGTCAGTACCGGGCTGGTTTCCACCAGATGCACCCGGGCCGCATCGAGAAATCCGGGCTGGACCGCCGCCGCCTTGAGAAGGTCCGCCATCAGGGTGCCCCTGCCGGGACCCAGTTCCACCAGATTGAACGGCGCCGGGGCGCCCAGTCCCTGCCACAGCACCGCACACCAGAGCCCGATTATTTCGCCGAACATCTGGCTGATTTCCGGTGCCGTGATAAAGTCCCCCTCAATACCGAAGGGATCGCGGTTCATGTAATAGCCGAAATCGGGATTGCTCAGGGCCTCGGCCATGTACTGGGCGACGGTAAGCGGACCTTCGGATTCGATCCTCCCGCGCAAGTGATCGCTTAAGGACGGCGCGCTCATTTTTCCACGGGCCTACGTGCCCGGACGAGAAGAAACAGCCCCAGCAGCAGCATGGGAAACGACAGCCACTGGCCCATAGTGGTGCCGCCGCTCATAAATCCGATCTGCACGTCGGGTTGGCGGAACAGTTCGACAAAGCTGCGCGCCGCCCAGTATCCGATCAGGAATACCCCCATCAACATTCCCGGACGGCGGCGGACGCTTTCCTGCCGCCAGAGAATAAAGAGAATGGCGAACAGGACCAGCCCTTCCAGCCCGGCTTCATAAAGCTGGCTCGGATGGCGGGACGCCGCACCGCCGTTGGGAAAAACCATGGCCCAGGGCACGTCGGTAACCCGGCCATACAATTCGCTGTTGATGAAATTAGCGAGACGCCCGAGAAACAACCCGATGGGGGCGGCGCAGGCGATCAGGTCGGCGAAGGGAAGAACGTCGAGACCCCGTTTGCGGACAAACAGATAGGTCGCGACCACCACCCCCAACAGGCCGCCGTGAAAGGACATGCCGCCCTTCCAGACCTGAAGAATGGCGCCGGGGTTGGAAAGGTAAAAATCAAAATTGTAAAACAGCACATAGCCCAGCCGGCCGCCGATTACGATTCCCAAGGTCGCCCAGACGATAAAATCGTCCACGTCCCGATGGGCC
>JAOUPW010000458.1 GCA_029879665.1 Rhodospirillales bacterium
CGGCGGCCGGCTCAAACGGCGCGAAGATGATGTTCGCCTTGTTATCCGGCCTGCCGTAAAATTGCACTTCCGTTCCGGCCTTGACGTGCGGATCATATCCTTCGCGGAACCGCCACAGGGTTTCCTTACCGCCCATCACCGGCCAGCGCAGACCGCGGGCCTTGTGGTAGGTATCGAACTCGGCCATTTCATGGCCCTTTTTCGGACCTTCATATTGAAACCGGCGGTATTCCTCGAAGATGCCTTTCTGCACATAGAAACCGAAATGCGCGGATTCGTCGTTTTCGTAAATATTGCCGGCACCGTCGGTGATTTTTTCGACCGGATACTTGTTTACCTGACCGTTGGCGAACAGGACATCATACAGAGTCTTGCCCCTGTATTCCGGTTTTTGGTCGACAAGTTCCTTCGGCCAGACTTCTTCCACCTTGAAGCGTTTGGAGAATTCCATCACCTGCCAGATGTCGGATTTGGATTCGCCCGGCGCCTTCACCTGTTGGCGCCAGAACTGGGTGCGCCGTTCGGCGTTGCCATAGGCCCCTTCCTTTTCCACCCACATGGCCGTCGGCAGAATCAGATCGGCGGCCATGGCCGTGACCGTGGGATAAGGGTCCGATACCGTGATGAAATTTTCCGGATTGCGGTAACCGGGATATGTCTCTCCGTTCAAATTGGCCGCCGCCTGCATGTTGTTGTTGCATTGAACCCAGTAGGCATTCAGCTTGCCATCCTTCAACATGCGGTTCTGCAGCACGGCATGATATCCGGGCTTGGCCGGAATCGTGCCCTTGGGCAGTTTCCAAATCTTTTCCGAAAAATCCCGATGCTTCTCGTTCACCACCACCAGATCGGCGGGCAGCCGGTGGGCGAAGGTGCCGACCTCCCGCGCGGTGCCGCAGGCGGACGGTTGACCGGTTAGCGAAAACGGGCTGTTGCCCGGCTCGGAGATTTTGCCCATCAACAGGTGCACATTATAAAGCAGCCCGTTCACCCAAACGCCCCGGGTGTGCTGATTGAAGCCCATGGTCCAATAGGACGTGATCTTCTTTTTCGGATCGGCGTAGAGCTTGGCCAGACGCTCCAGTTTTTCCGCCGGCACGCCGGACATCTTCGACGCCTTTTCCAACGTGTATTCGGACACCGATTTGGCATATTCCTCGAAGCTGATCTTGGTCAGCTTGCCGCCAGTGCCTTTTTTTGCCTTTTCCAGCGGGTGGTTGGGGCGCAGGCCATAGCCGATATCGGTCACCGTCTTGGTGAAATTGACGTGCTTGCCGACGAAGTCGGTGTTGTAGGCCTTGTTCTGGATGATGTAGTTGGCGATGTAATTGAGAATCGCCAAATCGGTCTGCGGCGTGAACACCATGCCGTTGTCGGCCAGCTCGAAGCTGCGGTTTTCGAACGTCGACAGGACATGGACTTCGCAGCTCGATTTGGTCAAGCGGGTATCGGTTAGGCGCGACCACAGAATGGGGTGCATTTCCGCCATGTTGGCGCCCCACAGCACGAAGGCGTCGGCGTGTTCCAGGTCGTCATAACAGCCCATGGGCTCGTCGATGCCGAAGCCCCGCATAAAGGCGCCGACGGCCGACGCCATGCAATGGCGCGCGTTGGGATCAAGGTTATTGGAACGCAGGCCGGCCTTCAGGAACTTGGAGGCGGCGTAACCTTCCCAGACGGTCCACTGGCCGGAACCGAACATGCCGACGGAGGTGGGACCTTTTTTCTTCAGCGCTTCTTTCCATTTTTCGGCCATGACGTCGAAGGCCTCGGTCCACGACACCTCGGTGAAGGTGCCGTTCTTGTCATATTTTCCGTTGGTCTTGCGCAGCAACGGTTTGGTCAGGCGGTCCTTGCCGTACATGATCTTGGACAGGAAGTAACCTTTGATGCAGTTCAGGCCCCGGTTCACCGGGGCGTCCGGATCGCCCTGGGTGGCGACCACGCGCCCGCCCTTGGTCCCGATCAGCACGCCGCAGCCGGTACCGCAGAACCGGCATGCGCCCTTGTCCCAACGGATATCGTTCTTGGCGGCAGCGGCCGGCTTAACGCCGGTCAATGTCGTTCCCGCCACCGTGGCGGCGGCCAACGCGGCCTGGGTCTTGATAAAATCGCGCCTGGAAATACTCATCATGCGGGCTCCTTCTCGGCAGGGTCTTGTTCAAAATAGTTATAGACAAGGGACGTGTTCAAAACGCCGTCCATATTTTGAATCGCTGTAAATGTGTCTGCCGCCTTATGGTCTTCGGGCTGATCGACGGTGACGACCAGACGGCCCTCGTCGGTCACGGCATGAACCTCCACGCCGTCAAGTTCCGAGACCTTGTCGCGGACTTCTTCGGCTTGCTCGGGACGGACGTGAAGAACGAGACCGGAAATGCTCATGGGCGCCTCTTTGACGGCTCTTCGGCTTGGGGCTCTAAAGGGTGGCCGGGAGAAACCTCGACGGCTTCTGCGGGACAGGGGTAAAAGCATGCACCACATCCGGTGCAAATGCCTTGATTGATGTTAATTCTTTCCGTTTGCCCCCGGGCCGAAGCAAAGGAAATCGCCCCGGCGTCACAACGCTCGCCGCAGACACGGCAGGTAACGCCTTGATATGTTAGGCATTTATCTTCCAGAATCCGCGCCTTCAGAGTCCAGGGCGCCCGCCCGTCCACTTTCAGCAACGCCTTGGGCATGCAGGCGGTGACGCAGTCTCCACAAAACGTGCACTCGCCGTTCTTGAAACTGATTTCGGGAAAGCCGCCGTCGCCGGCGAAAATAATGTTTACCGGGCAGGCGGCAACGCAGT
>JAOUPW010000459.1 GCA_029879665.1 Rhodospirillales bacterium
GACGGCCCGGGAATCCGAACGGACCGGACGGATGTCCCAGGGGCTCGAACTCGGGCCCATGGGCACATTTACGCTTCGGGTGGTCGATCCCGTTTACGACGGGCGGAAATTATTGGGATATCTTGAGCTTGGCCAGGAAATCGATGCCGTGATGTCCAGCCTCAAGGAAACAGCCCAGATCGAAATCATTACACTTATAGAAAAGAAACACCTAAAACGCGCGGACTGGCAACAAGGGATGGCCATGTTGTCCCATCCGGTCGACTGGGAATTTCTTCCGAACACCGCAATTGTCTCCAACACCCTGGGAGAAATTCCGGCTCAGTTAAAGCGGATTATCACGAATATTTCGCAAGAGTCGGTTCCATCCGATGCGAAAGTTAAACTCGGCGACAAAGACTATTCCTACTGGAGCATGCCTCTCAAGGATGCTGCTGACCGCGCAGTCGGAAGCCTGTTCTTGATTCACGATACCCATCCAGAACTTTCCAAAACCAGAACCGAGATGAAAATCATCGGAATGATATTTTTGGGCTGGGCGATGCTGTTGGGTGCGCTGTTTTACCTGATCCTGGGAAAAGTGGACCGCAAACTGGAGAGGGCAAAACGTCGAACCGCTGAAGAGGGAAAACGACGCGAGGCTCTCCAAGACCAACATCTGGAGGAACTTGAAAAAGAAATAGAAGCCCACGAAAAAACCAGTCAATCCCTGGCCTCGACCAACGCCCGCCTGGAGCACCTGCTCATGGCGAGTCCGGCGGTGATCTACAGCCGCGAGGTGGAAAATAAACACGCGCCGACTTTCATGAGTGAGAACATCATGAATGTTATCGGATATAACGCCCGGAACTTTACCACGGACCCTGCTTTTTGGGCCGAACATATTCATCCAGAGGATCGAAAAAAGGCAATCTCAGGAATCTCTCACGCGATCGAACAAGGCAGCCATGAACTCGAATACCGAATTCTCGGCAGGGATGGTACCTACCGCTGGATTCTGGACAGCCAGAAACTCCTGCGCGGCGCGAATGGCGAACCCCATGAAATCGTCGGTTTCATGGTCGATATCACCGACAGAAAAGAGGTGGAAGCCAGCACCATGAATGCCGAACGGCGGATTTCACTTCACTTCCAGCAAACCCCGTTGGGCATTATCGAATGGAACCGGGATTTCGAGGTCATCAGCTGGAACCCCGCCGCCGAAAATATTTTCGGCTACGACGCGCGCGAAGCGATGGGGCGTTCCGCCCGTGACCTGATCATTCCCGAGGAAGCACAAGAACATATCGATGGCATTTGGCACGATCTGCTGCAGGCACAGGGCGGAACCCGGAGCACGAACGCGAATGTCACCAAGGACGGCAGGAAGATCTTTTGCGATTGGTACAACACGACCCTGGTCGATCCTGCCGGCAGGGTTATCGGAGTCGCATCGCAAGTCGAGGATATTACCGAACGCAAGATTCTGGAAAACGCTCATTTACGCGCAAACCGTGCCCTCAAGACGTTATCCGCTTGCAACGGATCGTTAATCCGCGCGGAAAACCCGGATTCCCTGCGTCACGACATCTGTCAAGTTCTGGTGGAAAGCGCCAACTATCAATTGGCCTGGATCGGATATGCCGAAAACAATCCGGAAAAATCCATTAAAGTGGTCGCCTGCGCCGGCGATTCTACCGGTTACCTGGATGAGATAGCCATTTCCTGGGGAAACAACGAACTCGGCAATGGGCCGTCAGGCGCCGCAATCCGGTCCGGATGTACTCAGATTGTCAAAAATATAGAACAACATCATGAATTCTTCCCGTGGGCAGAAGTCGCACGCAAAAATAATTTTGTGTCTACTGTCTCCATCCCCTTGATGAATGGTGATGAAGGTTTCGGCTGCATCAGTATTTATTCATCGGAACCAAATGCCTTTGATGCGGATGAAATGGCCTTGCTGGAGGAAATGGCGGACGACTTGTCCTTTGGCCTGGAAACCCTGCAAGTTCATAAGGAACGAGACCAAGCTCACGCTTCTTTGTCCAATGCTCTTTTGGAAACCGTCCGCGCCATCGCTCTCACGGTCGAAAAACGCGATCCCTACACCTCCGGCCACCAGAACCGGGTGGCGAATTTGGCTACCGGCATCGCCGTCAAGCTGGGACTGGACGAAGACCGGACCGAGGGCATTCGCCTGGGGGCAACCATTCATGATATTGGAAAGATTTATGTCCCCGCGGAAATTTTAAACCGTCCGGGTAAGTTGACGGAACACGAATTCGGCATGATCAAAAGCCACCCTCAGGTTGGCTATGACATTGTAAGCGACGTGAAGTTCCCCTGGCCGGTAAAAGAGATGATCCTGCAACACCATGAGCGCCTTGACGGAACGGGCTATCCGAACGGACTAAAAGAAAACGAGATTGCGCTGGAGGCAAAAATCATTGCCGTTGCCGACACGGTCGAAGCCATCACTTCCCACCGCCCCTACCGCCCCGCCCTGGGCATTGATAATGGGCTGGACGAAATTCGCAAAAAGGCCGGAAGCTGGTACGACAAGAGTGTCGTGGATGCCTGCATCAGTCTTTTCAAAGAAGATGGATTTGATTGGAAGTAACGCGGAAATTTAATCCCATCAAATTTTTACTTCTTTATTTTAGTATCCTACCACCAGTTTCCAACAGAACCCTTACGGCCGTTTCATAATCGGCCGCGGTCGTTCTGCTGTATCCAGACCTCACGACCGAAGGCGCAGCCCTCGGTCACGGCAATATTAAAACCCGCCGGGTCAAAAACCAAGGCGGCAGC
>JAOUPW010000460.1 GCA_029879665.1 Rhodospirillales bacterium
TGCGGACGGAGATAACGGCGGAAAGTCCGATCTCGCTCATTGCGCCGCCTCCGCCGTCCGCCGCCAGAGATTTTCGGCGGCCACGGCAACGTGATCGACGGTCAGTCCGTCCATCAGGGAATCCGACGTCCGGTGATCGAAATTTTCCGGAAAGATTTCACTGAAGGATTGCGGCGTGCGCACCGCCCCCGCCCGCTCCCCCCAGGGCGCATACAATTCATCCAGACTGGGCCCGAACAAACCCAGGGTCGGAATGCCGGAAGCCGCCGCCAGGTGCATCAGGCCGGAATCGTTGCCGACATAAAAATTAGATCTCCGCAGGCAGGCAAAGGCTTCCGGCAGGTCTACCCGGCCGACAAGATCGATGCGCTGTTCCGGTGGAATGCTTTCCAGCAGGTTGATGACCCCCGGCCGTTCATCATCGCGGCCGAACACGGCGACCCGGGCACCGGGCAGGATACCGCCGGGCGCGGTCAGCACCTGAATCAAGGATGCGAAATGTTCCGCCCGCCAACTCTTCGCCCGCCAGTTGGCGGTCGGCCCCAGGGCCAGCACCGGGGGGCCGTCGGGGATTAGTTTCTCCGCCTTTTGCCGATCGGCATCGGCCAGCCACAGGTGCGGCGATGGCGGGTTATCCTCCAGACCCATGATGCGAGCGAGCTTCAGAACCCGGTGGTCGTTGTCGCCCCGGGAACTGCCCATTTTCCAGCGCTGGCCGGCGGGCAGCAGGTAATAGAGGGGAGAATTGCGCAAATCGACGATCACATTCCAGTAGCGACCGAGGCAAGACGCCCACAGCCACGGCCAGTGGAAGGAACCCGCCATCTTGTCGAGCACCAGGAGGCGTTCCAGGCCGGGCACGGCTTCGAACAGGGAGGCCGCCGCCGGACCGCAGGCGACCGTCACCCGGGCGTCCGGATGCTGCCGGATCAGGTGATGGAGCAGGCCCGTGGACAGGATCGCATCCCCGATCCGGGTCGAAGTGATGAACAGGATTCGCATGCCCGATGTTATAAGGTCCCGGGCTTAGCTTGCAAAGCCGCGAGGCGGGGGCTTGCGTGTTGGGGCTTGCCAAACCCCATTATTCCCCCAAATCTAGAATAGACTGGAAAGAGAGGATCTTTATTCAACATGGCTTCCAAATACGCCGCATTTCCGGAAAACAGGGGGATTCTCGGCCTTGAGGGCGAAGATGCCCGCAAATTCCTGCAAGGGCTGGTTTCCAACGACGTCACCCGGATCGCCCCGGATCACGCGCTCTATTCCGCCCTTCTCACCCCCCAGGGCAAGTTTCTGCATGATTTTTTCATCGTCCAGGTGGGCGATGCCCTGCTGCTGGACTGCGAGGGGGCGCGGCTCGGCGACCTGCAAAAGCGCCTTTCCATGTACAAACTGCGCTCCAAAGTCACGCTCGGGGACCGGAGCGCCGATTTCACTGTCGTAGCGCTTTTCGGTGACGGCACCGCCGAGGCTCTAGGGCTATCCCCGGAAGCGGGCCAGGCGGCCCGCTTAAATGGCGGCTCGGTCTTCATGGACCCGCGTCTGGCGGCTGCCGGGGCGCGGGCCATTCTTCCTGCCGCCGACGCGGAGAAGATTCTCCGGGACGCCGGATTCGAAACCGTTCCGCCGGAAGCATACGACCGCCACCGCCTGCAACTGGGTCTGCCCGACGGCAGCCGCGACATGGAGGTGGAAAAAGCCATCCTGCTGGAAAACGGATTCGACGAACTGAACGGCGTCGATTGGGACAAGGGCTGTTACATGGGCCAGGAACTGACGGCGCGGACCAAGCACCGGGGACTTATTAAAAAACGATTGGTCCCGGTGGAAATCGAGGGCGCCGCGCCGGCGCCGGGAACGCCGATCCTGTATGAAGGCAAGGAAGCCGGCATCATGCGCACCAGCCGCGATCGTTTCGGCCTTGCCCTGATGCGGCTGGAAGCGATGGAGGAATCAGATGCCTTCAATGTCGGCGACACCCGCCTCAACCCTCGCAAACCCAGCTGGGCGGCGTTTTAGCAGGCTTTCGCAAAAACAACTGACGGATTAAGCTTCGGCATGGACGTTGACCTCCTCAACAAAGCATCCGCGTTTCTCACCCCCATTGCCAACCATTACAGTCACCGGCTGGAAACGTACGGCGCCTCGCCCCAGGGGGTCTTCTGGCGCAATGCCGAAGGGCAAACCCTGCGGTTCGAATTGCTGATCGGAATCTTCCGTCCCGAAGATGACGCGGGCGGCATCACCGTCAACGATCTCGGTTGCGGCTACGGCGCCTTTTTCGATTTTCTCAAAGACCATCCGGCGATGAAGGAAGGCCGCTTTTACGGCTACGACATGTGCGAAGACATGACCGCCCTGGCGCGCGGGCGCATCGCCGATCCCCGCGCAAGTTTCGAACACGCCCTGACCGCCACCCACCGAGGCGATTATTCCTTCGTCTCCGGAACCTTCAACATGAACATGGACATCGGCGAAGCGGACTGGCTGGACTATATCAAGGCCAGCCTCACGCATCTGTGGTCGGCCACGGACAAGGGGCTGGCGTTCAACATGCTGGACCGAAAAGAATCCACCCGCCTGCCCCGCCAACAGGGGCTGTATTACGCCGACGCGGAAACCTTCATCCGCTTTTGCAAGCAAACCCTCAGCAGCGATGTCGAACTCATCGACAGCGATCCTTTGCGGGAATGGACCATATACGTACGGCGGTAGGGTTTAATTCGCCGGGAACCAACTCTTGGTGCGGTTGGCGAAGGCGACCAGGGACAGCATCACCGGCACTTCCACC
>JAOUPW010000461.1 GCA_029879665.1 Rhodospirillales bacterium
AATTACAGGGCCGGAAGGAAACCGGGAATTTCTCATCGCCGGAATTTTCAAATCTTGAAAAAATCCAAAGTTCAATGATATCCAACCGCTTTCCATTCGATCGGTTCGCCTTTTTACGAATGGGGGAAAGGGGAGTCATTAAAAAGCCGGGGGTATAAAAACCCCCGGCTTTATCCGTTCCGGCGCGTTGGCAGCGCCTGAACTATTTGGATCTTGGTTAGTTTCCGGCTTCCAGATAAAGGTATCCGATCCCGGCCGCAGCACCTAAACCGGTGCTCGCCTCAAGGGCGAGAGGCTGAAGTGTGAAATTGTTATTTCCGCCACCGACCAGCACCTGGGCGCCGACGCCGACCACTGCGGAAGCTGAAGCCTTGGCGCCCGCATATTTACCGGCCAGGGAGTGGGATCCCATGCGGATGTCTTTTGTCGCACTGATTACGGTATAGGCAATGTTTTTCGATTGGTTCCATTCCAGGTCAATGCCCAAGCCAACGCCGGTTTCACCTTTATAGCGTTCCTTGCCATTTCCATTACTGAATTCACATTCAATGTTCGTTACGGAATGGATAATAAGGTTTACGCCTCCCGGAATTTTCTTGCAGGTGAGAACTCCTACATTAACGCCGGATTGAGCATAAACGGATGCCGGTGCGGCCACGGAGAGGAGGCCAAAGCCCAGGGCAAGTACAAAACCAAGTGCAGATTTCAACATATTCGCTCCCTAACTATTGCAGTCTTTAAAAGAGTTTCAGAAATCGAAGAGGAAGACATCTTTTCACATCAAGATTCATACCGACTGTGATCACCGTTACAGATAGCCAAACTTTATTGCATTGTATGAAAAATTCCGGAATTCATTTCCAGATGTAAAAATGATGCAGCATAATCCGAGGAAAAGTCAATAAATATCATTATTTACATATAGTTAACGCGCAACGTGACGGCCCATTCATCACCGGTCTGCACATTATTATATGTAGCGTAAAGGTTTTTCGGGTCAATCCGCGCTTGGGGTTAACCGCCGCATTGTCCCCGGTAGCGTAAGAAATGATCCGCCAGGACACATGCAATCATGGCCTCTCCAACCGGAACCGCACGGATTCCGACGCAGGGATCATGTCGGCCTTTGGTCACGATCTCGGTGTTTTCTCCCGAGGTTGTGATGGTCCGTCTCGTCGAAGAAATCGAACTGGTGGGCTTGACCGCAAACCGGGCGACAATGTCCTGACCGGTTGATATTCCTCCCAGCACACCGCCGGCATTATTGGAAAGAAATTCTGGGTCCGAATTTTTGCCTTTGCGCATTTCATCCGGATTGACCAGTCCATCGAGGGCGGCGGCGGCAAATCCGGCACCGATTTCAACTCCCTTGACGGCGGGAATGTTCATCAACCCCTTGGCGATGTCGGCATCCAGGCGGTCAAATGTGGGTTCGCCCCATCCGGCGGGAACACCGGAGGCGACGATTTCTATAATACCACCGGTACTGGATCCTGCCTTGCGCACATCATCGAGAAAGGTTTCCCATTTCGCCGCCGCTTCGGAATCAGGGCACCAGAAAGGGTTGTTCTGAGTGAGGTTCCAATCCCAGTTATCCCGGTTGATGGCGTGGGGCCCCATCTGAATCATGGCGCCGCGGATAGTTATCTTTTCGCCCAGGATTTTACGGGCGATGGCGCCGGCGGCGACCCGCATGGCGGTTTCGCGGGCACTGGACCGTCCGCCGCCACGGTAGTCCCTAATGCCGTATTTCCTGAAAAAAGTATAATCCGCGTGTCCGGGGCGGAATTTGTCCTTGATGTCGTCGTAATCCTTCGAACGGGTGTCCTCGTTCAGGATCAGCAGGCCAATCGGCATGCCGGTGGTCTGCCCCTCGAACACGCCCGAGAGAATCTGGACCTTGTCGGATTCCTGGCGTTGGGTCGTGTGGCGGGATTGACCCGGACGACGGCGATCGAGAAAGGGCTGGATATCTTCTTCGCTCAAGGAAATGCCGGGGGGGACACCATCGACGATACAGCCGATAGCCGGGCCATGACTTTCACCAAAAGACATGACCTCAAACAGTTTTCCGAAGGAGTTTCCCGCCATTTGACGTCCTATTGAGTTGAGATGTCCGGAGCGTCAACCGCCTTCATGCCGACAATATGATAACCGCTGTCAACATGATGGACCTCGCCGGTAACCCCACTTGACAGATCACTAAGAAGATACAGTCCGGCACCACCAACATCAGCGAGGTTAACATTACGGCGAAGGGGAGAATTAAGTTCGTTCCATTTGAGAATGTAGCGAAAATCTCCGATTCCGGACGCCGCAAGCGTTTTAATGGGGCCAGCGGAAAGGGCATTTACCCGAATGCCGTCTTTCCCCACGTCTTCCGCTAGATAGCGCACGCTCGCTTCCAGGGCGGCCTTTGCGATGCCCATGACGTTATAATGAGGGATCACGCATTCGGCGCCGAGATAGGTCAGGGTGATAATGCTACCGCCGTCCTGCATCAAAACAGCGGCGCGCTGGCAAACGGCGGTGAAGGAATAGACGGAGACATTCATGGTCAGGGAAAAATTCTCCGGCGAAGTATCGATATACTTTCCCTTCAATTCTTCCTTGTCAGAATAGGCGACGGCATGGACAACGAAGTCCATTGTCCCCCATTCCTTTTTGAGGGTCTCGAAGACGGAATCCATACTCGATTCGTCGGTCACGTCACAGGGCATAATCAGATTTGAGCCGAGCGTTTCAGCCAGGGGCTTGACCCGCTTCAGAAGGGC
>JAOUPW010000462.1 GCA_029879665.1 Rhodospirillales bacterium
ACCCCGGCGCGCCGCATGGAAGTGTCCGAAGAAGACCGCAAGGCGTTTCGCGGCCTGCAGCTTCTAACCGCCAAGCCGGTACTTTACGTTTGTAACGTGGAAGAAGAGGCCGCCGCCGAAGGCAACGAACTTACCGCCAAGGTCGCTGAAATGGCTGCGGCTCAGGGCGCCGAATGCGTGGTGATTTCGGCCAAGATCGAAGAAGAGGTGTCGCAACTGGGAGACGAGGCGGAAAAAGCGGAATTCCTGGAAACCCTGGGCCTGAATGAAACCGGGCTCGCCCGGGTCATCCGCGCCGGGTATCATTTGCTCGACCTGATCACCTATTTTACCGCCGGACCCAAGGAGGTTCGCGCCTGGACCGTGCGCCGGGGCGCCAAGGCGCCGGAAGCCGCCGGCGTTATCCACACGGATTTCGAGAAGGGCTTCATCCGCGCCGAAACCATTTCCTATGACGATTTTCTGGCGTGTAACGGCGAACAGGGGGCCAAGGACGCCGGAAAAATGCGCCTGGAA
The DNA here is from genome assembly GCA_029879665.1 of Rhodospirillales bacterium. Lineage (GTDB taxonomy): Bacteria > Pseudomonadota > Alphaproteobacteria > Rhodospirillales > JAOUPW01 > JAOUPW01. Next base: position 517 of record JAOUPW010000462.1, read on the forward strand.
GGCAAGGAATACGTGGTTCGCGACGGCGATCTTATGCATTTCCGGTTTAACGTCTAAAAGGCGGTTGAAGCAGGGGTGCGGTCGGCCTCAAAATTGAGTAAAGTGTCGCAAATAAATATTCTAGGGAGGGACATTCATGGGACAGAACATCAAACTCACCGCATCCGACGGTTTTGAACTGGACGCCTACCGCGCCGACCCCGCCGGCACACCGAAAGGCGGAATTGTGGTGGTGCAGGAAATCTTCGGCGTCAATCCCCACATCCACGACGTGTGCGACCGGTTCGCGGCCCTTGGCTACGCCGCCATCGCGCCGGCTTTTTTCGACCGGGTCGAGGCCGGGGTCAGCCTGGATTACGTGGAACCGGATATCACCACCGGTCGCGAATTGGCGGGAAAGCTGGATTGGAACAACACCATGAAAGACGCCCAGGCCGCCATCGATGCCCTCAGGTCGGCGGGAAAAGTCGGCGTCGTCGGCTATTGCTGGGGCGGCACGGTCGCTTTTCGTTCCACCACCGTGCTCGATGCCGACTGCGCCGTCGGTTATTACGGCCGCCTGATCAACGATTTTCTCGGTGAAACGCCGAAGGCGCCGGTGATGCTTCATTACGGTGCCGAAGACGCCTCGATCCCGTTGGAAAACGTGGACGCGGTCAAGGCCGCTTTCCCCCAAATTCCGGTCAACGTTTTTCCCGGCCAGCACGGATTCAGTTGCGATGCCCGTGGCTCCTACCATCCCGACAGCGCCGCCAAGGCATTGGAGCTGACCCTCGGCTTTTTCGCCGAGCATCTGAGTTAAGGCGCGTGGCATGAGTGACACTAAAATGCCCGGCACGCCGCCGGTGATCGGCATTCTCGGCGGTAGCGGCGTCTACGACATCGATGGCCTGGAAAACACCGAATGGATCAAGGTCGAAAGTTCCTTCGGTGAGCCGTCGGACGAATTGCTGGTGGGCGAATTGAACGGCCAGAAGATGGTCTTCCTGCCCCGCCACGGACGCGGCCACCGCATTCCGCCAAGCGAGCTCAACTTCCGCGCCAATATCGATGCCCTGAAACGGGCCGGCGTCACCGAGATCATTTCGGTATCCGCCTGCGGCTCGTTCAAGGAAGAATTGCCGCCGGGCACCTTCGTCATCGTCGATCAGTTCATCGACCGCACCTTCGCCCGGGAAAAAAGTTTCTTCGGCACCGGTCTGGTCGCCCATGTCGGCCTCGGCCATCCGGTGTGCGGCCGCCTGGGCGACGGCATCGAGCGGGCGGTCAAGCTGCTCGGCATTCCCTATCGGCGCGGCGGCACGTATCTCGCCATGGAAGGGCCGCAGTTTTCGACCCTGGCGGAATCCGAATTGTACCGCAGCTGGGGCTGCGACGTCATCGGCATGACCAACATGCCGGAAGCCAAGCTCGCCCGCGAGGCCGAGATGTGCTACGCCACCGTCGCCATGGTCACGGATTTTGATTGCTGGCACCCGGAACACGATCACGTCTCGGTCGAAGCGATCATCAAGACCCTGCTCAGCAACGCCGATCATGCCCGCCAACTGGTCAAGAAGACCGTTCCCTTTATCGCCGGGCGCGGCGCGCCCTGTGGACAGGGATGCCACACGGCGCTGGACACCGCCATCATTACCGCCCCCGACGCCCGCGACCCCAAGATGATCGCCAAGCTGAACGCGGTCGCGGGACGGGTGCTGGGCGGATAGAAACCCATGGCCGGCGCCCCGCCGAACCCGCCCGTTTCCGGGCCCCGTCTGTTTCCCCTGGCATTGTTGCTGGTGTGCATGGGCGTCATGGTCATTCTCGACCGGCTGCTGCCCATCGCGGTGATCCTCTCGCCGCCGCTGACCTTTCTCGGCTGGCTGCCGGTTGTCGCGGGCGTGGCGGTCGTCATCGCCGCCCGGTTCAATTTCAAACGGGCCGAAACCACGGTCATGCCTTTCGCCGAAGCCAGCGCCCTGGTTACGGACGGCATGTTCGCCCATAGCCGCAATCCCATGTATACGGCGTTCGTCGCAATTCTTGCCGGGACCTTTATTTTGTTGGGGACCCTGTCCCCGGTGGTCGTAATTCCTTTGTTCGTGTGGCTGATCCGCGCCGCCGTCATCGCCGGCGAGGAAAAGAGGCTGGAGAAAACGTTTGGCGCCGCCTATCGTGACTACAAATCCCGCGTCCGGCGCTGGCTCTAAAGGAATCAGAAAATGAAAGTCCACGGCAAACCCATGCGCACCATCTGGCCGGCGGCGGACGGC
>JAOUPW010000463.1 GCA_029879665.1 Rhodospirillales bacterium
AAAAAGATGCAAAAGTGCACTCCGTGGCCCATATGCATTCAAACGACAAATAATAATTCAAATGTTGCGGCACCCCTTATCCATGAACCCAGCCCTGAATCCCGATCAGAGTCCTCCTACCAGTGCGGTGGGATGCAGATTTGAAAATGTAAATTTGCCTCTGGAGGGCTTGGCTTTCGCCAGTCATATTCTCCGAATTCTGGACAATCCCAGCCGCCTGATGCTGCTGGGGTATCTTGTCGGCGGCGAGAAAAGCGTCGGTGAACTGGTTGCCCTGTTGGGGACGAACCGGTCGTCGGTGGCTCGGCATATGAGCATGCTGCGCCGCCATGGCTTCATCAGCCCCCGGCGGTCCGGGGCGCGGATGTTTTATTCCCTGAATTCTCCCCGGGGCAAAGAGGCGCGTTTAATGCTGGAAACTCTCAACAAACTTGGATTTGATTTTCCGGGTATCGAAAGCCAGCTCAAGGGCTAGGGCGAATCGGATTAGATCGAAGCTGTTTTTTTACGGGCGATCGAACCGGTAAATCCACCCTATATCAAAAAATCCTGAACTGCCCTATTCGTCCTGTTCCTGGAAACCCTCTTCCGACCTGCGGTCGCCGCGCCGGTACAGGCTGGGCATGCGCCAATGAATCAGTTCCGCCAGCATTCCAATCGCGCCGAGCTGAACGGCCGTCATAATCAAAATCAGGGTGCTGACGTCGGCCAATTTGCCGAGAACGATCCAGCTGAAAACACCCCAGAAGATACCAAGAGCACCCAGGAAAACGCTCAGGGGAACAAAAATCTTGAGTGGCGCAAAATAAAGCGCCATACGCAGAATTAATTGAATGAAATTCAGGGTGTCGTGGATGGGGCGAATCTTGGATCGCCCCACCCGGTGATGATAATTGATGGGAACGTATTCCACACGGTGGCCGTTGGTCATCATGCCCAGGGTAATGGTCGTGGTCAGAGAAAAACCGTCCGGCAGAATGGAAAACATCCTGAGCGCGGTCAGCCGGTTGAAAAGGCGAAGTCCGGAATTGATGTCGGGAATACGTGCGCCGACGACGAAATTGGCAAGCTGGCCGATGACCCATTTCGCCGGCTTGCGGATCAGGGGAATTGAGACTTTTTCCCCGGTTCGGCCGCCGACCAGCATGTCGCAGTTTTTTTCATGGTAGAGGCTGAAAAGTTCGGGGATTCGTTCATTGGGATAGGTTCCATCGGCATCGGTGATGCAAATGGTATCGAAACGGGAATTGCGGATGCCGGTTTTGATCGAGGCGCCATAGCCACGGTTGAGCGAGTGGTTGTGAACGGTAATGCGGCCGGAAAATTCGGCCAGGGCCTTATCCGTGCCATCGGAAGAACCGTCATTAACGACGATGATCTCGCTGTCAAACCGGCATTCGGAAAGGATTGAAAGCAGGCTGCGGATAACCTGGGCGATGCCGTGTTCTTCATTATAAGCGGGGATAACGACTGAGAGACCTTCAGCGTCCGCTGAATCCGGTTTTGACATTACCCTAAGTTCCCCCCACCAAAAAAACAGACGCCATACGAAATAATGCGCTAATTGGTATGAACGTCAATCGGAGAACGCGGCACGATATCACGGACTTTGGCGGCCATCTGTTCGTTGAAGACTTTCTGATCCGGAGTCATGGTTAAAACCGACAGTCCGGCCCGCATCTTGCGTTTGAATTCACCAAGCGAACGGATGCGCGTGACATTGCGCATGACATAACCGGGGCGCAAATAGAAACCCCGGTAACATTTGACCAGCATTTCGCGCAGTTCGGCACGGGTGAAATTTTCCTCCCATACCGGAAGCTCGAAACCAGCGGAAGGATCTTCGGCGAAATTCCGCCACACGTCTTCCTTGATGATGCCGCGTTCCAAACCTTCCATGTAGATCTGGGTGCCGGGATAGGGGCAGAATACGGTGAAGTGGGCATAGTTGGGGTTGAGCTCGCGCGAAAGCCGGATGCTGTCCTGGATATCGGACAGGGTTTCCGTCTGCTGGCCGATGATGAAATAAGCGAGGACTTCCATTCCCGACTGCTTGGTCCACGTGACCGCCTGTTTGATCTTTTCCACTGTCGTGTTCTTGCGGATTTGCCGCAGCATCCGGTCATTGCCGGATTCGACGCCGTAATGGATGCGGTCGCATCCGGCTTCGGACATGTGTTTAAGTAGATCAAGGTCCACGGTATTGACGTGGGCGCGCACGTCCCATTTGAATTTGATGCCGCGGTTGATAATTTCATCGCACAGGTCATGAACCCGATCTTTGCGCACGGAAAAGGTATCGTCGTAGATGAAAGCTTCGGAAATTCCTAAGCGCACGCATTCTTCCATTTCATCGGCGACATGCTTGGCCGAGCGCCAGCGGAACCCGGAAATCACCGGTGAAAACGGCCGGTCGCAGAACGTGCAGCGAAACGGGCAGCCGCGGCTGGTAAACATGGTGGTGATGGTATCGGCGCGGCCGAGCAGGGAGGTATACAAACCGGTATCGAGCTTGTGGCGCGCCGGAAAACCCAGGATGTCGAGATCTGTTGTCGACGGCGCGATCCCCTTGTTATGGATCTTGCCGGTTGGGTCCATAAAGACGATGCCGGGAACGGTCGTCCACAATTCGGGCCGGTCAAGCTTGTCAAGGAAATCGATGAAAGCGATCTCGCCTTCGCCCTGGATCAGAAAATCCACTTCCGGCTGTTTGATGGTTTCATCGGGGAAAAGGTGAACGTGCGGGCCACCAAGGACGATGGTCGC